>NZ_JBDWYG010000017.1:0-257540 GCF_039982535.1 Aliiglaciecola sp. | reverse complement strand
TTGGACGATGCAGGTAACTTGGCCACCGCTTCCACCTCAGGTTTAATTGACTTAACGCTTCCAGAGCTGGCGATCAATCCGCTTTCTGCCCTCAACAGTGCTAACCCAATCATCAGCGGAACTTGTGATGAAGTTGGCGCGACCATATCAATTAGCTTAACCGACGGTGATGGGGATATTCAGTCCTTTACCACGACGGTATTGGCGAACAATACCTATAGTATTGCGGTTCCCGATGCCATCTCCGAAGGCTTGCTAAACGTTGAAGTCTCAGTGTTAGACGATGCGGGTAATTTGGCGACGGCTTCCACCTCAGGTTTAATTGACTTAACGCTTCCAGAGCTGGCCATCAACCCTTTGTCGGCACTCAACAGTGCAAATCCGGTGATCAGCGGAACTTGTGATGAAGTTGGTGCCACCGTATCAATTAGCTTAACCGATGGTGATGGGGATATTCAGTCCTTTACCACCACCGTGTTAGCCAACAATACCTATAGTATCGCGGTACCCGATGCCATCTCCGAAGGCTTGCTAAACGTTGAAGTGTCAGTATTGGACGATGCGGGTAATTTGGCCACCGCTTCTACCTCAGGTTTAATTGACTTGAGTATTCCTACATTAGATATTGCAGCGTTGGGTTTAATCAATGACGCTACACCAACAATTTTTGGTACATCTGATGAAATTGGCGGGACGGTTACAATTACCACCACAGATTTCGCCGGTGATGAACAAACTACCTCTGCGATAGTTGACGAAAATGGAGACTTTGAAACTGACTTACTGTTTGATGTTTCAGAAGGTCTACTTAATATAGATTTGTCAATTTTTGACGCTGCTAATAATGAGGCAACTGCATCAACTACTGCAACGATAGATACAATAGCCCCTAATCTAGAGATCTCCTCCTTCCCAACAATTTTGAGTCCAATATTAACAGGAACTACAGATACGGATATGAGTGGCAGAACGCTGAATATAGATTTAGCGGTCAAAGTGCTCGGTGTTGATGTGATACTCGAGCTATCTACGACAGTTTTAGCTAACGGCACTTGGTCAACAGGTCCAATAGCAAATCTTTCAGTAGGACCAGTATCTGCTGACGTATATATTGAGGATGAAGCTGGCAACTTAGCCACCGTTTCGGGAAGCTCAACAGTTACACTATCGAGTTCCGAGAGTTCAAGTACCAGTCCTTTCAATATGTCAAACGAAACAGAGGCCCCTGTTAGTAATAGCTCACCAATAGAGCAGGACATAATAAAATCGATTACAGAGTCTGCCTTCATATTGGACGTATAACGGTTACAAGAACACTAGTGAAAAAGTAGCACTTTGCCCATATCTATTAGCGTTAGGTATGGGCGAAGTTAACACGAGTTAATATTATGAAGGTTATCTACTGTATTTATGCAACGTTTGTTTGTAGCTATCCTTTTGCACATAGTCATCTAATGCAGAATTAAATTTCTGAACATCTGCCTCAGGTACACTAGATTGGCTGAACATGACGTAAATATCTCCAGTAGTGACTGTAAAGCCATGTTCAACAATGTAGTTATCTAACCCTTTTCTGCGCAACATCGATGCTCCCACAAAACTATCTTCTATAAATCCGTCAATATCCATATCGAGTAATCGTGCAATATTTAATTCCCCCATAATACTACTTACAAAGTTCTTAGATGACGCTTTGCTATCTTGCAAAATGGTGATCTGTGGCCCGTAATAGTAGTCACCTACAACGCCAATTTTGCTGCCATTGGCAATAAACTCATCTATATCATTGTAGGCGGCACGCTTTTTATCATCATTGCGTATATATAAAGAAAACTGTTCGGTACGGTAAGGTTCACTAAAATACGCAAACTCTTCCCTTGCAGGGGTTTTAGACGCGCCAATAAGTATGTCGACGTTACCCAAGCGCAAATCTTCCAATAAGGATACCCAAGTGCCTTGCACGTAAGATACCGAGCATCCCATTTCATTCAGCACTCCAGTGACAATATGAATATCGACGCCACTTACCTCGCCATCAACGTTGATATACTGGTAGGGTTCCCAGACATCAAAGCCTAAACTATATGAACAAGATGGATATTCAACTTCATTCTCAGCGGATTGTTCAGAATCTTTCAAGGGTGGTTCTTCAGATGTTTGACTTGACAACTTTGCCTGTTGTGGACTGCATGCAATTAAGGCAAAAGACAAACTCATTACTAATAGCATTTTAAGCGTTTTCATAATGGTGTCCTCCATAAATAATCCACCTTAAGTTTAAGCGAGATTTCCAATTTTGCTATTTTCGATGTCCTTATACTCACACTAAAACTAAAGTACTGATGTAAGTTTCAGTTATTTAATACAAATTTTCTCTGTAACTCTTTTTGCGGATATTCTACTATTCTTCTGAGAAGCACATCAGTTGGGGTAAAATCAATGGATAAACAAGTCAGTTCTAGATCAACTAGTCAAAAAGCACTACGAATTAACCTCGACGAAAAAAAATATGGGACTATTGTTGAAATAGGCGCTGGGCAAGAGGTTGCCAGACAATTTTTTATTGCTGGTGCAGCAGCCGGGACAATAGCAAAAACTATGTCAGCCTATGACATGGTTTTTTCAGATGCTATCTACGGCGTGCAACAAGATGGGCGTTATGTGAGTCAAGCCCGTGTTCAAGCGATGATGGAACAAGAGTTCGACTTAGTTGTCGATCGAGTAGGTAATATTCGCTCTAAAAGTTCACGTTATTTTGCTTATGCAGCTACGGTGGCAGCGAAAAGTTTTGGCCGCAAAAACGAATGTCATGCTTGGCTAGGGGTTCGTATTCAAATGTACCCTGGTGCAGAACCTTCTGATATTAAAGTCCATGTACGAATGCTTGATGACAATGCTGAAGCCCAGCAACAAGCATTAGGCGTGATTGGCGTGAATTTAATATACGCTGCTTATTTCTATTTTGAAGATCCAAAAATGATTATCGACTCACTCACCGATAACATGAAACCCAATCGAGTTGAAATTGACTTTATCGACTTCAAAGGCCCCTACTTCCTTGATGTGGATAATCGAATTAAAAATTTGCACCTGATCCGCAGCTGGAAAACCCGCGCAGTCATGTTCAAACCCGATGGCAGTGTGGCGATCCCCGCAGAACTACTGTACAAAAAGAATATTCTCACCATTCGAGGTTCATTCAGGCCAGTCACCAAGCTCAATGTCGATATGATTGAACAAGGCCAAACATCTTTTTACGAACTAAAAGGTGTGGATAAATCGAATACAGCGGTCATTGCAGAAATATCCTTAAATGATATGAAAGGGAACGACGCGCAAATGCCTGAAAAAGACATAGTCGCGCGAGTACAACTGCTTAACTCTTTAGGTTATAACGTGATGGTGTCAGACTATACTCGTTATTTCTCGTTACGGGCTTATTTCCGTCAATACACCAAGATGCAAATAGGCATTGTGGTGGGTATGGTAAATATCAAACAGATTTTTGATGAAGCCAGCTATAAAGGTGTTGAAGGCGGAATTATGGAAGGCTTCGGAAAACTGTTTCCGGACAATACCCGCATGTATATCTATCCAGAGATAGATGAAAATGGCGAACTCAATGACTTCACCTTGGTAAAAGTTCCAGAACACTTACGTTTCCTTTATCGACATCTACTGGAAAATGGTTTCCTTGCCGGAATTGAATGCAGTGATAGCGAATTATTTTCAATCTATTCCCGAGATTTATTGAGGCAACTACCGTTAGGTCGCGGGGAGTGGGAAAGTGCAGTTCCCGAAAGTGTTGCTGAGGAAATTATAGCGAATAAGTTTTTTGGTTACCGTGAACGTTAAAGTTTTAATCATTTGATAGGCATAAAAATGGCAGTTAATCTGCCATTTTTTACGTCTACTCCCTCACAAATTTAACCACAATTTTCAAGTTGGCAAAATATTGCGCAAGATCAATAAAGCTCAAATGTAAAAAAACTAAACTGCAATAACTAAATGATTATTGCGAATTACACCATGAACTCAAAACGATTCTTCGACCCCAATTTACTTGAAAAATACAACACAAATGGGCCACGTTATACCTCCTACCCTACGGCATTGTCCTTTAGTGAATCTTTTTACAATGATGATTTAATCAAAGCGGTAAAGACTTCACCGAATACGGATCTGTCACTTTATATTCATATCCCCTTTTGTCACAGTCTATGTTACTACTGTGGATGCAACAAAGTTGTCACCCGCCACCCAGAAAAGGCGGAGGATTATATGTTTCATTTACTGGCTGAAATTACTCAGCGTCAGGAGTTGTTTAAGAAGTACGTAGTTCGTCAAATTCATTTAGGAGGAGGTACCCCAAGTTTCTTAAGCAAACAACAGCTTTCAAACTTAATAGCGGTATTGAAAAGTCACTTCAAACTTAGCGAAGACGTAGAGATTGGTATAGAAATAGACCCTAGAAACTTAACCTTAGATTACATTGACCACCTTGCTAATATTGGTTTTAACCGACTCAGTATCGGTGTTCAAGATATTGATCCCCAGGTGCAAAAAGCTATAAATAGGGTGCAATCTACAGAATTGATCGAACAAATTGTTGAACGAGCAAATAAAATTGGCTTTAACTCAGTTAATTTAGATCTGATTTATGGGCTTCCCCATCAAACCCCAGAACGATTTGAACGCACTGTTGATAAAGTAATTCAAATGGGTGTGCAAAGAATATCTCTGTTTAGTTATGCCCATTTACCGGAACGCTTTCCTGCCCAACGAAAACTACGTGATGAGTGGCTGCCTAATGTAAATCAAAAACTGGAACTGATGAAGTTAGCAATTGAACGTTTTCTAGATGCAGGTTACAACATGATTGGTATGGATCATTTTGCTAAACCAAATGACGAACTAGCCAAGGCACAAAAGCAACAAAAACTGCACCGTAATTTTCAAGGCTACACCACCCACGCAGATTGCGATCTACTTGGTTTTGGAGTATCCGCAATCAGCAATATCGGTGATTGTTTCAGTCAAAACTACAAACAATTAGGCGAGTATTATCAAGGATTAAATGAAACCCATAGTGCGGTTCACAAAGGCGTCAAATTAAACCTTGATGACCAAATTAGAGGCTTCGTTATTAGCCAATTAATGTGTAACTTCACCCTAGATAAATCCCAAGTGGAAAACCTGTATGACATCCAGTTTGACCATTATTTCAAGCACAGTTTGCGTGCTTTACAGCCGTTTGAGGAAGATAATCTAGTTGAAAACTCAGCTACGCAAATTGTCGTTAAAGACAAAGCTAGGCTACTGATCCGTAATATTTGTATGAGCTTTGATGCCTATATTAAGAATCAGCAAATAGGTCGCTATTCTCGGGTGATATAAAGCAATATAGTCAAGGTAAGTCTTACAGTAAACCGGCCTTCTTAATACTCAAATACGTGTTTAGCACATTGGGTGTTAGGTGGGAAGCGGGTGCATTGATACAAATCACGCCTTCTCGTTTTAGCCGTTGTACATTACGATCTATGGACTTTTTAATTTTATGGGCTGACGCATATACAATGGCGTCCTCGAAAGTTTCTACAGTGTGATCATCTATCTGTTTATAGATGGGTTCTTCGATACTGATCACCGCAACTAAATGTTTGCCTTTGAGTAATTCTACCGCTTTAAGTAAATCGTCAAAATCTTCATCTCGCAGACAACTAACTAAGAGTATCAATGCCCGCTTAGGTTGTTTGACTAACAACTCCTGTGCTGCGCTTAGGTAATCACTGGCAATCTTTTGAGGATATAGGTCATAAAAATGCTGCATAACTTTACTGACATTTTGCGCACCACGCACATGACTTAACCAACGAGATTCGCTACCAAAACTTTGTAAACTTAGATTGTCGCCATTTTTTAATGCGGTGTAAGACAACATGATCAGTGAATTAAGGGCATGGTCAAAATAACTCAGATCATCATCCTGCACGTGCATACGTCGGCCAGAGTCGAGCATGATAATTACATGCTGATTTTTTTCTTCCTGATATTCTCGTGAAATCAGTTTGTTAAATCGGCTAGTGGCGCGCCAGTCTATTTGCTTGATACTTTCGCCTTCACGGTAATCTCGCAATTGCAGAAAATCCATGCCACTGCCGCGCTTGTTAAACTTCTTTAACCCCGCCTGTGTCAGGTTCACGCTTCCATGTAAACCAGCCAAATCTGAAATGGCGGTAAAATTAGGAAAGACTTTATGTTCGCTAACATGTTCTATCCAGTACACAAAATCCCAAAAGCCCAACCTAGATTCGACTTTAATTTCAGTGGCGCTAATTTGCGAAGGTCCCCTTCTGCTGGGTGTAACCTGATATTCAAACTCAGCGATTTGACCAGGCTCTAATTGGCAACGGTGAAAATTATTAGAACAATGCCAATGTTCAGGGACAATTTCACTGCATTGCAAATTCAAATTCCGATACCCGCGGTTGGCAATGGCAATGCTTACCGTTTGCGGCACGTGCACCGATAAATTGTTAGGCACTTCTCTTTTCACCGCCACTTGGGGAGCATGACGGCTGATGATTAAGTCGTATCCCACTAGTGCAATTGCAACTAATGCCAACGCCATCGGTAAGCCAGAAAACTGCCCTAAACCATTAAAATAAATGACAATTGGCAATACCAAACCGATAACGCACAGTGTAGCGACCCATTTAAGTAATCGCTTTGAAGGGGCTAGCCTGATCAGTTTCATTGCCTTGGAGATGCCGCCTGTTGAATAATTTCCGAGAGCACTTGTTCTGCCGAAGAACCAGATATTTCTCGCTCTGCAGATAAGATTATGCGGTGTCGTAAAACCGGTAACAGCATGGCTTTTATATGATCCGGCGTGACAAACCCTTGGCCTTCACAAAGGGCTTTCACCTTAGCAGCCTGTACTAATGCAATACTCGCTCGAATTCCTGCTCCGTGGACAATTCCGTCCCATTCTCGGGTTGCCCGCACTAACCCAACAGCATAATCCACCACTTTGTCATCAATCAGCACCCGACTAACCAGTTCTTTAAGCTCTAGTACATCCTGCTTGCTCAATACACTTTGAATTGCCGCGTTAACAATACCGGTTTGGTTTTCGGTATTGAGTTTGGTTAAGGTGATCTCGTCGTGATGTTCAGGATAACTAACCAACACCTTCAACATAAAACGATCCAACTCTGCCTCAGGCAAAGGGTAAGTCCCTTCATTGTCGATGGGGTTTTGAGTAGCCAATACCATAAAAGGCGTTTCAAGTGGCATACTCTGACCATCAATGGTTATTTGATATTCTTGCATAACTTCTAACAGGGCAGCCTGAGTTTTGGCCGGTGCTCGGTTAATTTCATCAGCCAATAATAAATGCGTAAATGCAGGCCCTTTACGCAATGTAAATTTCCCTGTAGCCATGTCTAACATGGAATGACCCGTGACATCGGCGGGCATCAAATCCGGTGTAAATTGCACCCGCTTATAGTCAAGGTCAATACTCTTTGCCAATGCTCTTATTAATAAGGTTTTCCCGAGTCCTGGTACACCTTCAAGTAATACATGTCCACCCGCCAAAAACGCAATAATCACTTGCTCTACTACGTCATTTTGACCAATCAATAAGCGCTGAACATTGCTTTTTAAGCCATTGATTTGTGCATAGGCTTGATTCAGTGTTTGCTGATCAATTAGCGATTCATTTTGCCCTTCATCTATGGCTGGTTGTGGGGAGATCTCTGGTGATTGATTGGGATCTAATTCAGCGTCATTCATAACATTTTCCTGAGAGTCTGTAGACTCGCTATTCTTTGGGTAAATTGTGTTTCATTCATTTGTGTTTGACTAAACATCAACGAATTAATCGTATCTGTTGGCCAACCGCTTAACTGGGACAATTGTTCAAGTAATTGTTGTCTTTCGGCACTCTTGGTTGCCGGTCGTTTTTTGTGTAAGGCCACAATAACGGAGTGACGAATTTCTTCGATTAACGCCTGTTGACGTTTATGTCGCCAATAAAATTCGCCCGCAGCTTTGATGTGCAATGAAAACGGCGTGCTAGTATCTTCCGATGTGCGAAAAATAGGTCCAAAACGCATGGACCAATGCCACATACTTAAAGCAAGCAGAACCGCTGCAAACCAAATAAAGTAGGGAGCAAAATCGTACAACAGGCTGAACCAATGGGGTAATTCACGACTAGAAAAAATGTAGACCTTAGATGAATTACCGCCTAATTGCGCCAATAACTCTACATTGTCTTCAACACCGATTTGATAATTATTCCAAATATAGACATCAGTAAGCATGGTTATGAGGCCATCGCCCATTTCCATCTGAGCAAAAGTAGGACCGTTTATATCCCCTGCGGTATAAAAGATATTGGGATCCTCAGGTAACACCAAGCGATATCTAGTTTCGAGATTGACCATTAAAGGTTGCTCGTCAGGATTGATTATCTCCGTTGCCACAAACTGATATTCTGTTTCTTCTGACAACCAATAAACACTGAGGTTTAATTGTTGAATCAGTGAATTAGCGCGAAAAACATCGGCGTCCTGACTGGCGTTAAGGGCGATAACTAAATGGCCGCCAGAATTTACCCAGTCGAGTAATTGCTCAGCGATACTACTAGATAGGGCGATTTCCCCCTCTGATAAAACAATAGTGTCGTCAGTATTGGGAAAAATCGCAGCGTCAGTGTTGGCGTACAACAAACGATAATCTTCAAGTAATTGTACATCTGTTCCTTGTTGTTCGAGAAACAACTTGGCCGCTAAAAAGGGTTGTTTACGGGCTTCTTCATTAAAGCCGATATCCGTTACTTTTTCGTAAGTTTCAAAGCCCTTATATATATACACACCGGCAATCAAAATGATCAGTGCCGATAAAATCCTGACTGTCCAGGTTTGTTTAGCTTCTACAGGCTGCAAGTTCGCACTGCTCATGGGCTCACCTCAGTTTCAGCAAACAAGGTTTTCCACTTATCACATAACCATTGCATGGTGGTTTTTTCAGGCCATTCATGTGCCCAAGCTAAATGAACCCAAGTGTCCACCAGCCGCTGCATAAACTCACTACGCTCACCAACAACAGAGGCTTTAATTACTTCAAGACACTCCCGTTCGGTCATAGACTTGGTCAAAGGTAAGGCCTGCTTTTTACTGATTTCCAATAAACTGGTTATCAACATTAACGACATCAATTTCCGATAAGCCTGAGCATCAAACAAAAGATCCATTTCTGAGGCAACATCATCAGGCAAGGTATCCCCTTGATAGACTTGACTAAAAAGAGGCATTTCTAATTCCTCTACGGGGGCTTGTTTGGGGGATTGTTTAAAAAATCCTTTAATATTGTCTTTGCTCAGATAGACCAACAATAGCAGCACAACGCCAAACGCTAACCACATTAAAACTTCGGCAAAATTTGCAAAAAACAATAAACCAGCAGTTAACCATGCGGGTAAATCAGTAGATGAGTTCTGACTTTCCTTTTCTGTCTCATCGTCGTCATCCCAGCCTACCCATCGATAACCCGTTTCGGTTTTTTGACCATTAAACGGCGGCGCATCCAATATTGCTTGTACCTTTGCTTCACTTTCAAATTCAATATTCTGTTGGTTGGCCGGATCTGTGTCCTCGCGTTGTAATTCTTGTTCGCTCTCGAACTGGGGCACTGAAACTTCCTGAGGATCACCTTCTGCCCAAGTTTCTGATACCGTTGAAAAACATAACATCAAGGCCAAAATACAACTGGCTGCGGTTCCCATTGCAGGTTTGGCAACTTTGTTCACGGCGCGCTTAAAACCAATTTCAATATCCCAACCTTCTAAAATCACTCTGCGATTTAAATAAGCGGCAAAGCTACCGGCGATATAAATAGGCCCTATGAGCAAATAAGCCAAGTAAGAAAATAGGTTAAAGGTCAACTCTATCCCCCAAGCATCACTTGAGATGGCCTGCCAATAATCAAACTCAACGCCAGCCGGAACAACGTAACTAATCAGTGCCACTAAACCGAAAATAATGATCAATTCCCAGCCCAAACAGATAAATGTCCACCAAGCGGTATTATCATCAGTAGTACGATGTAAGATGTTTAAGCGTTTACTTCGCGCCACACCATCTAAGCCTTCTAATTGTTGAATGGCTAAATCAAAGCCACGAGTGGGCGATAACCTTCGCCAGGTAATACTGGCAAACCACTGTTTTTTTAGGAGTTGCGGCCAAGCTTTAATGGCCTCTTTGGCTGTCACCCTTTGGCCAAACACTTGACGACTTAATATATGTAACAAGCCTCTTTCATATAGCGGCTTTAACCACCAAAAAGCCACGACTCCCCAAACAATATCTATGGCGCAAGCTAAGACGAAAATGGGTAAGGTAACCACCAGCCAGAAACTGACCAGTGACGAATACCAACGCAGCGCCATGCGACAACCTAAGTCGAAGGATCGCCAACTGTTGCGAGGGCGAATTTCCAAGGTCATATTATCGATATTCACGATGCTTTCCCGCTCTTTCGAGGGGTTCGCGGGAAGGTATAGAGTAACACCCACACCCAACATACCGCGCCCACTGTGTATTTCACTGCATTGGGAACTAAGGTACTACTTGACCAAAAGGCTTCAATAAATGCCGCCACTACTAACATTAAAAACGCCCCAAAAATAATCGGAAACGTCACTTTCCCCGCGTGTTTTAAGGCTGCGGTACGAGACAACTGTCCAGGTCGGATAATATGCATACCAATAACCCCACCAGCCGCTGCCGACAACACTATGGCGGTTAATTCAAAAGAACCATGGGTGATCACAAAGGAAAAAAACGTACTGGAGAACCCTACATTTACAATGTGCGCGCTCACTGCGCCAAAAAATATGGCGTTGAACATTAGGTAATAAAGGGTGCCAAAGCCCAATAAAAATCCCCCCACAAAACACTGAAAGGCAATGGAGATATTATTTTTTATATAAAACCCAAACATTAAAAAGTCGCTATCCGAGTCTCTTTCGTTGCGGTAATTTCCGGTACTTTCATCTATTCTCGATGCGGGGTCGTACATCTGTTCTAACTCGGTTACCTGAGAGTTTGGCATCACATTCCGCACAAATTCCGGTTCGATGATAGTGGCTGAAAACGTAATTAAGGCCAAACCGTAAAATAAGATATGGGCCCAAATAACGTAGGGACGAATAAGCCGTAGCTGGGCGGGAAAATCATACTTCACAAATTGCCAAAACGGTGCCCAAACGCGATTACTGGGTTTGTATAAACATTGCTGACCTTGCAGCAGCAAATCATTTAAGCGGGAAATTAAAGCCGGACTGTAAAGACGACTTTTGGCCACCGCTAAATCATGGGTGAGTTGTCTAAATGCATGGGGAAGATCAATATCGTATTCATGCAGCTTATTGGGATCTTTTACCGCTTCTGCAAACTCTTCCCACTGCTTTTGACGCAATTGTATAAAATCATGTTGCTTCATGCTTTACCCACCAAATTAGCTGCGATGGATTTAAGTTGACTAACGGCTTCAGGGCCTTGCACATTAAGAATCGGAGATAAAATATTGGCCAATTCTTGCTGTCGCTGAGCACTTAGGGTTTTACTGCGTTCGGCAAATGCAATTATCGATTTTTGCATGTCAGCATCGAGTGTTAGTTCGATATTTTTTTGTTTTTCAAAACTAAAATAGCTGAGCCTTTGGGGGGCTTCGTGATAAACCACCATAGTCCCACCAATATAATCCCCTACCCGTTTGTTGCGCTTAGAGAGAAGCAAGCAAGCTCCCCCCAACAAATAAAATGACGGTAGAAAATCTATCGCTCTAAATAGATTACGGATCAGCGAACCAGCAAAATTGATCGGCAAACCATTGTCATACACCACCGTTAATCCAAAGGATTTTTTGCCGGGTGTTTGGCCTTTAATCACTTCAAATATTACTGGGTAAAACCACTCAACTAAAAACATCACGATAAGCATTATCCCCACGCCTAAGTTACCGGCAAAGGTTAATGGGATTATGGCGGCTAGTACAATAACAACACGGATAAGAAAATCATAAATGAAGGCTAAGGTGCGCACACCAAGACCTGCTGGCGTGAGCTGTATATCGATACCTTCTGGGGTTTCTAAATTAATTTGATTATCTATTTTCACCACATCGACTCTTGTTTACTGCCAAAGATAAGACATAAATATTCCCACAAACACAAAACCCCAGTAGACAATACCCAGTAAAATAAACACCCAATTGAGCAAGCTTAATTGACTATTTTGTCTCCCTTGAGGATCATCACACACTTGATTGATGTGCCCTTGAACGTACCAAATAGGCAATATTTGTAGAGCTACTGTGGCAAAAAAAACCAATACAAAGGACGCAAGTTGCTCATCGGTGGGTTCCCATTGATTACTAAAAATCGACACTAAAATGGTTAGCAAATAGAAGGTAGCCATAAAACCAGAAGCTTTGCTGTGAATACTTTTAGACTGCAAAGCGTCATTAACCTGTGCATACAGAGAGTGAACAAAAAACAGATTAAAAATGGCCCGCAAAATGGGGATACAGGGAAAGTTAGCGTTGTCTTTTTGTAACTTCCAATTACGGTAAAACCAAAATATAAGATAAAGGTTAAAGGTACAAAACGATAAGATAATTAATTTACTGGGTGAAACTACATAGAAGGCATTGCGTTCAATGGCATTATCCAAGCCTGAGCTAGCCAATTCCGCTTGAGGGGGGGCATACAGGCTTCCTTCTATATTGTTTTCTGACAAACTTAAACTTCCTTGTACTAACGGCATGACCAACTGAGCACTCGCTCGCCTTGCTTTGAGTATGCCATAAACATCTCTCAAATCCAGCACTTTAAAGTTGACACCTTAGCCTTAGGTTAACTGAATATAATGGGTAAAACACTTATACAATTGTGTACCACTTAGCACTGAGGCTGAGGGAAAGTGCAAGATTGGAATGAGATCACAGGGGGCAAAAAGAGTTTCTGTTCCCCGTTCATTTTCTAGTTCGTCTACATTGAGCACTTTGGCCAATGGCTGCCCTTTTTTGACTTCCACCCCAGGTTTAGCCAAATATTCCACTATGCCTCCCTGATGGGTATATAAGATTTTGTAATTGTTTAATGTCACCGCCACTCGCTGCATCTCTTTGGGACTGTATTGAGCATCCACTAGGCAACCTTTGGCATTTAAATAAGACAAAATGCTTTGTGCATCATACAAACCTTCATCAAAACTAATGACTTCTTGTGACCCCATTTCTAAGGTAAAAGCTTCAACTTCAAATTGAATGGCATTCGCCCTTTTTGCAGACAATAAATCTTGTAAAGTCCACCAATGACAAAAGGTCGCTTCATCTAAAGCCCCGGCAAATTGATTGGGGATCGAGATAACATGTGGAATATTAAATAAAGTCGCTGAAGCCTTAGCATATTCAGGCACATAGATATGCCGTGTAGACACAGGGCCATTGTGCAAATCAATGACAATATCAGCATCAAAGGCCAGTTGTTGGAGTTTCAAGTTAAGCTGCTGCGCCAGCCCTAGACCCCAAGTATCCGTTAACTTTTCATCAATTTTCTGTTTAATGGCCTGACGAAAGCGTGATTTTATGGAGTTTAAGGGTTCATCTTCCGCCACCGTATCTACAAAGTCAGTTACCAAGTCTTGATCAAAATAGTACCCTCGATTCCAATTTGTTCCATTAATGGGATCAAACCGTCCTAAGGTATATTCACCCGCTTTGATATTGGTGCCCACTGGGTTGCAGTTTGGCACTAGGGTAATTTCCCCACAAATATCGAGATTTTTCAGGGTCTGAATTAAATGATAAATCACCACATTGCCCTGTACCTCAGCGCCATGAATTGAACTTTGCACATAGACTTTAGGACCTGTCTTGCTACCTTTAAAACGATACAAAGGCACATTCATATTTCTACCCGAGGCATTTTGTGCAACTACAAGGTACTCTTTGGAAAACTGGTTCATTGACTAACTCTAACTCTCTATACAACACGTGTGATTACGTTAATTGAATCGCAACCGTTGTACAAATTAATATGCGTATTTGCTGAGATCCATATTGGTCTAAAATGGGTATTAGTTACTTTACATCTTTGATTACAAAATAAGGACTTTGGCTTTGAGCAATCCAATTAGCATCATGTGGTTTCGTCAAGACCTTCGCCTCAGGGATAACCCTGCACTGCGCGAGGCTTGCCAAAATGGCGACGTGCTCCCCGTTTATATTTATGATAATTGTAATGCCGAAAGTTTTACTCCAGGGGCGGCCAGCAAATGGTGGCTTCACCATTCGTTGCACAGCTTAAACAAGTCCTTAGATGGAAAGTTACATATTGCTTGCGGTGATCCCCTAGAGATATTGCAAAACTTGATATCTGAGACTGGAGCTGAACAACTGGTTTGGAATCGTTGTTACGAGCCATGGCAAATCCACCGTGATAAACAGATAAAACAACAGTTACAAGAAGACGGTGTCACTGTGAATAGTTTTAATGGTTCCTTGTTATGGGAGCCATGGACGATTATGAACCAAAGCGGAACACCCTATAAAGTGTTCACCCCGTTTTACCGCAAAGGATGCTTAAAAGCGCCCTCTCCCCGTTCCGTAGAGGCTGCACCAAAACAAGCAACATTTATTTATCACAAGACACTAGATGCAGGAATAGACAGTCTTGAAATCATGCCCAAGATCAACTGGTACAAACAAATGCAGCAACAGTGGCAGCCTGGAGAAGAAGGCGCGGGAGTTGCGCTTAGCGACTTTTTAAACGAACCAGTAAACGACTACAAACAAGCCCGTGATGTGCCTAGCCTCAATGGCACCTCACATCTTTCGCCACATTTGCACTTCGGTGAAATATCTCCTAACCAAATTTGGTATGCCACTTTGCATAAGTTTGACGGCAGCATGGAAGACCCTCATATGGATTGTTTTTTAAGTGAAATTGGCTGGCGAGAATTTAGCTATTATTTGTTGTATCACTTTCCCACATTACCCAGTGAAAACTACAATGGAAAATTTAATCAATACCAGTGGCGGGGACGCAATAACGATTTAGAGGCTTGGCAGCAAGGGCAAACAGGTGTACCTATTGTGGATGCTGGCATGCGTGAACTTTGGCAAACCGGTTACATGCATAACCGTGTGCGCATGATAGTGGGCTCCTACCTAGTGAAAAATTTGCGAACACATTGGCATCATGGTGAAAGTTGGTTTTGGGATTGTTTGTTAGATGCTGATCTCGCTGCTAATAGCGCAAGTTGGCAATGGGTTGCGGGTTCAGGCGCGGATGCTTCGCCATTTTTTAGAATTTTTAATCCCGTCACCCAAGGGGAAAAGTTTGATACCGAAGGCGAATACGTCCGACATTATTGCCCTGAACTAAAAGACCTACCGAACAAATATATCCACAAACCTTGGGATGCACCTAAGGAAGTTTTATCTAAAGCCGGGATCTGTCTTGGAGAAGACTACCCTCACCCGTTAGTGGATTTAAAAGAGTCACGCCAACAGGCTTTAGACGCATATGAAGCCGTCAAAAATGCCTAAATTACAGAATTGAGATCAAGAGCATGGCAAATACCCTTAGATTAATTCTTGCAGATCAGCTCAGCATGTCTTTAGCTAGTTTGCGGGATTGTGACAAAAACAACGATTTAATTTTACTGGCGGAAGTAAAAACGGAAGCCAGTTACGTAAAGCATCACAAAAAGAAAATCGCTTTTTTATTTTCTGCCATGCGCCATTTTGCGCAACAACTGACAAACTCTGGTTATCAAGTTCGCTATATCAAATATGACGATCCAGACAACCAAGGATCGTTATACAAAGAAGTAAAACGTGTTCTAGAGAATAGCAATATTAAACAAATTGCCCTTACTTTTCCGGGTGAATATCGAGTACTGCAAGATTTCAAAAGCTGGCAAGAAAAGTTAAATATTCCCGTCTCAATAATGGATGATGACCGATTTTTGAGTCATATCGATGATTTTGCCCAGTGGGCAAAAGATAAAAAACAACTGCGAATGGAGTTTTTCTATCGGCAAATGCGTCAATCCACCATGACGTTAATGGAAGCTGACCAACCCAGTGGCGGAAAATGGAACTATGACAGCGCTAACCGCAATGCAATGGATAAAGATGTCGAAATTCCCAGCCACACCCAATTTGAACCAGACCAGATCACCCAAGAAGTATTAAAATTGGTGGAAACTGAGTTTGCCGACCATTTTGGCAATTTAGATAATTTTCATTTTGCCACCACGCGAAAACAAGCATTAATGGTATTGAAAAATTTTGTGACGGAAAGATTATACAACTTTGGCCAATATCAAGATGCCATGGTGCAAGGCAAACCTTGGTTGTTCCATTCCCATATTAGCTTTTATTTAAACTGTGGCTTACTAGTACCTAGAGAGGTCATCGAACTGGCCGAGAATGCTTATCATAATGGTGATGCGCCGCTGAACTCTGTTGAAGGGTTTATTCGGCAAGTACTTGGTTGGCGGGAGTATGTAAGAGGGATTTACTGGCTAAAAATGCCCGATTACAAAAAACAAAATACCCTCCATGCACAGCGACAATTACCGGAGTTTTTTTGGAGTGCTGATACTGATATGAATTGTTTACAACAATGTATCAGTGAAACCCGAGATAACGCCTATGCCCATCATATTCAACGATTAATGATTTTAGGAAATTTTTTGCTGTTAAGTGGTGTGCATCCGGATGATGTTAACCAATGGTATTTGATCGTTTACGCCGATGCCTATGAATGGGTGGAAATGCCCAATGTTAGCGGCATGATTTTATACGCCGATGGAGGCTTGTTAGCCAGTAAACCCTATGCGGCAAGTGGCAGTTATATCAATAAAATGTCCGATTACTGCCAACATTGCCATTATAACGTTAAGCAGAAAAACGGCCCACAAGCCTGCCCGTTTAATTATTTATATTGGGACTTTTTAGACCGCAACCGAGACAAGCTCGCCACCAACCCAAGACTCGGCATGCCATACGCCACCTTAAACAGAATGAAAGATGAAAAATTACGGCATATTCGCCAAGACAGCGAAATATTCTTCAAGGCAATAGATAACAACGAGCGTGTGTAGCACGGCATTTATGCCGTGAATATGACACCAAGGCTGTAGCATGGCATTTATGCCATGGAGAGGTTTATGCTGTGAGGGTTGTAGCATGGCATTTATGCCGTGGAGATGTTTGTGCCGTGGCGTTGTAGCATGGCATTTACGCCATGGAGATGTTTATGCTTTGGCGTTGTAGCATGGCATTCATGCCATGGGATGTTTACATGTAGAAATGAAACACTTTATGCCATGGAAACGGTGCCATAAACACAACACCGTAAACACACCACCTATGGTCAACCTAGGTTATTACGCGGGATACACTCCCGCGCTGAACTTGATTAACGTTTTTTGTTGGACTTACCGGCCGCTTTATTGTGGGGCTGATTATCACTAAAACGGGTTAACCCTTGCTGAGATTTAGCTTTTCCTTTGCCTTTGGCAAACGCCTTATTCCGCGACCGTTTGGCATAGTTATTATGAGCTTTCCCACTTAATTCATCTTTGCTTTCTGCGGGTACTAGATGTTTAGCTCCGTTTCCGATCAGGTGGGCTTTGCCCATTTCTTTTAATGCTTTGCGGATTACTGGCCAGTTCGCAGGATCGTGATAACGTAAAAATGCACGATGTAAACGGCGGTGAATCTCGCCTTTTGGCACTGTGACTTGTTCACTTTTGTGATTTACTTTGTGTATCGGGTTTTTACCTGTGTGATACATAGTAGTCGCGTTAGCCATGGGCGAAGGATAGAAGTTTTGTACCTGATCCAATTTGAAATTGTGCTCTTTAAGCCACATGGCTAAGCTCACCATATCCATATCTTCCGTGCCCGGGTGAGCAGAAATAAAATAGGGAATAAGATACTGAATTTTGCCCGCTTCTTTGGTGTACTTGTCGAACATTTCTTTAAAGCGCTCGTAAGTGCCCATGCCGGGTTTCATCATCTTATCCAGTGGCGCTTTCTCAGTATGTTCAGGGGCTATTTTTAGGTAGCCTCCCACATGATGGGTAACCAGTTCTTTGACATAATTGGGATCTTCTATGGCCAAGTCATAACGCACACCAGAAGCAATTAAAACTTTCTTCACCCCTTCAACTTTGCGAGCTTTTTTATACAGCTCTACTGTGGGCGTTTGATCGGTATCTAAATGGCCACAAATATCTGGCCACACACAGGAAAGACGACGGCAAGTTTGTTCAGCTTTGGCACTTTTACAACGCAATTTATACATATTGGCTGTAGGACCGCCTAAATCGGAGATTACCCCGGTAAAGCCTGGTACTTTGTCGCGAATTTGCTCGATCTCACGAATAATCGAATCTTCAGAGCGACTTTGAATCACCCGCCCTTCATGCTCGGTAATAGAACAGAAGGTACAACCACCAAAACAACCACGCATGATATTCACCGACGTTTTAATCATGTCGTATGCAGGAATTTTGGCTTTGCCATAACTAGGGTGAGGCACACGGGCATAGGGTAAATCAAACACCGCATCCATCTCTTCGGTTTCCAATGGAAACGCCGGCGGATTTATCCAAATAATACGATCGCCATGACGCTGAGCCAACGCGCGAGCACAACCTGGATTGGTTTCTTGATGCAAGATCCGTGATGTATGAGCATAGTGAGTTTTCTCAGCTCGCACCACATCATAGGGTGGCAACATCACATAAGTCTTTTCCCAAGGTTTTCTGCGCTGGGTTTTAGAGGTAAATGGTTGCACCACCACAGGTTTGGCTTTTTGAGCATCATCAATGGCTTTGTTTTGCTCATCTTCAGCCACAGCACACTTATCTTCAATGTATTCATAAGGGCTAGGAATAGGGTCAATTTTGCCAATTACATCTACGTGGGTTGAATCAACACCTTGCCACTCAGGCAATGGTTCTTTGCGTATCACCGCAGTCCCGCGAATATCCTGCATATCTGCGATGCTCTCGCCTGCCGCAAATCGATGGGCCATTTCTAACAAGGGGCGTTCGGCATTACCAAACATCAACATGTCGGCTTTAGAATCAAACAGCACTGAACGTTTAACTTTGTCTGACCAATAATCGTAATGGGCGATGCGGCGCAAACTTGCTTCGATACCACCAATGACTACTGGCTTTTTGTAGGCTTCTTTACAACGTTGGGTATACACGGTGACGGCTCTGTCAGGACGTTTACCACCTTCATTATTTGGCGTGTAAGCATCGTCATGACGTAATTTACGATCCGCTGTGTAGCGGTTGATCATAGAGTCCATATTGCCCGCAGTTACACCAAAAAATAAGTTTGGTTCACCTAGCTTCATGAAGTCTTTTTTGCTGGTCCAGTCTGGTTGAGAAATTATCCCTACTCGGAATCCTTGAGATTCGAGTACGCGGCCGATTACCGCCATGCCAAAACTAGGATGATCAACATAGGCATCCCCGGTCACAATAATAATGTCACAGCTATCCCAGCCTAATTGATCCATTTCCTTTCGAGACATAGGCAGAAACGGCGCTGGACCAAAACATTCGGCCCAATATTTAGGATAGGAAAATAGCCCTTTTTCAGCTTTCATTCGCTGAACAGGCTGTCGCATAACAGTCATGTATTGTACCAAGAAGTTAAGGGTTTAAAATTTTGCGGAGTATACCAGAAAAAGCCTTTAGACAAGAACATTATCACTATTAAGTGGGTTAACCGAGCAAGACAAAGTGTCAACAAAACTGCTCACTCTTTGTACATTTTGATGTTTATGTTGCACTGCTAACTTTATAAGTAACGGAATACTTTCCGTATCCGTCATGCTCATTTACTCCCTAGCTCGTTACTTATCAACTCCCTTGCTGCTTATTCGCATCGCGCTTGCTCTCTACTCGTCATCCCGCTTGCTCTCTACTCGTCGTCCCGCTTGCTCTTTACTCATCGTCTCGCTTCGCGATCACCTCAATACCAAAGCCGTTATCAATGACTTGTAATTCAATGGGTTGGCAACATATCTGGCAGTCGACGATTTGCTGTTGATTGATATCGTTGGCTTCATCGATTTCTAAATCGTTGATTGTCATGCAATACGGACATTCAAATTTACTGGCGACTGTGAGGCTCATGGTGACTCCTTATTTGTTAAGATATTATGGTTTACGAAAAAAACACTGAAAAAGTTTGAAAAACCAACCAGTACTGACTGGATATACAGTAGTTTTTAAAATACACTAAAATAGTGTCCAATCAATATGATTATATGCTTTGATGAAAGAGCTCCCGAGCAAATATTATTTAACCCATTTTCATGAGTTTCTGGGGTTTATTACTGGCCCCTGTGCACATTTACTCTCTACTGAAGATAGTGCCTTTATTGATAAATTTCATACTCTTTGTGAAGATGCTCAATGTTTGTATGTTCGCGGGCTTAATCGAAAATCTCCCATCATTAAACGTACTTCACTGTTTTACGAAGAAATTAACCATCACCAATTGCATTTAGACACACTAATAGCAGAGGGTTTTTACACACAAGTGAACCAGTGCCACCTTGCAGAATTAACCAATAACCTCACCAAACCAGAATTAGCGCAAGTATTGCGTAATGCAGATATCAGTTTTAAAACCTCCCAAAGTAAAGCCGACTATTTACAGTTAGTGCATGAATATTGTCAATTTGAAGACTTCTCCCCGTTGCTCGAACACAGTACGGTTTTGCACCGAGGGAAAGACCAGCATATACACTACTTTTTATTTTTGTTTTTTGGGGATCTCAACAGTAACTTATCCAAATTTTCCATGCGCGACCTCGGAATTATGCCAACGCAGCGGGGAGTAAGTACTGACAATGCAAGATTCGACTTCATCGACGAGGCTAAAAGTGCGTTTTTCTATGCTCATCAGCGCCGCCAAGTGTCTACCCTAACGGCTAGTCAACAAGTTTCACTTGCCCAGCAATTTACCTCTTTTCCAGTGCCCCAAGGCACCCTTGCCAACGAATATTGTGACCGATTTTTATTAAAATTAGGTAAAGCCATTCTTCCCTATGATGTCCCCCTCGGGATCAACTTATTAGCAGCCTCCGCCGAGCCCCTAGCCCAAGAAAAAGTGATTCGGGAAAAATACAAATTGGGAGAAACTGATTGGGTAAAAAACCGCTTGCAGGAAATTATTGAAGAGCCTGAGTCAGAAGCCTTATTGACCTTTGCTGAAGACTTTTTGGCCCGTAAATTTCAACAAAAACGTACCAGTAGCCTCACCGACATGTTGCGGGAGCAATCCACTAAAGTATTGATTGATGAAATGTACATGGACTCGGTGGAGCAAGGGGTAAAACTGTATTATCAGAAGCAGAAGAAACAGGCCTTTCGCACTGAAAATAGGCTGTGGCGTGCATTGTTTGGTTTAGTGTTTTGGCATGAGCTTTTTGAAATGGATAGCAATGCATTGGTCACTGAATTCGATTACAAACCCCAGGCTATCAGTCAAAATAATTTTTATAACCTTTACGAGCAAGATATTGAGACGCGCCTTTACCGAATGACCAGTGCCCAACTCACCTTCAAACAATTATCCAAAGTTATGCTCGAAAAGTACGGCCGTCCTAACGGTATTTTTCGCTGGCACAAATCCTTGCTTGAGGTGTTGGCGGTATTTTTTGATCATGTGGACATCGAAGGCTTTAAAGACCACCTAAGAATGATGGCAAAAGACTTTAAAAACTATGCTGATGGTTATCCAGATATCATGGTGGTGGATGATAACGGGTTGCGCTTTGAAGAAATAAAAGCGCCTGGTGATCAATTACGTAAAAATCAGCTATTAACCATCAAACAGCTGAGAAAATCAGGGTTTAAGGTGGCAGTGACCCAAGTTGAGTGGTTTTTAGATCCCCAACAACCCTATGCTGTAGTTGATATCGAAACCACTGGCGGACGGGCAAATCAACATAGGATTACTGAAATTGGCATAGCCAAAGTTATCAACGGTAAAGTCATTGATAGTTGGCAAACTCTGGTCAATCCACAGCGTCATATTCCACAAAAAATCACTCAATTAACTGGAATTGATGATGAAATGGTCAGCGATGCCCCTTTATTTGTGGAAATAGCAGAAAGCTTACGCAGCTATTTGTCTGATTGTGTTTTTGTGGCCCATAACGTGAATTTTGATTATGGGTTTATCCGTGCGGAATTTGAACGCCTCGAACAAAATTTTCGTATGCCTAAGCTGTGTACCGTGCGTGAAATGCGCAAAGCAGTGCCGGGGCTACCTTCATATTCATTAGCCAATCTAACCCGACATTTTGGGATTGATATGAGCAGACATCACAGAGCCCTTTCAGATGCACAAGCCGCCGCAGAGCTGTTATTTATCATCAACGAAGTTCGCCATCAAAAAGCCAGCGATAGCCAATCGCGGGGCTAAAGCACCCGCCTACAAAATACATGTAGCATGGGCTTTAGCCCATGGAGTTTGCCCTCAAGCATCCAGTTCACAGCATAAATACCGTGTTACAAAAACCCGTGTAATTGACACTTAACTTTATCCATGCGTAAATCTGCGGCAAGATTGTTTATTTAACCTAAGATTATGATTAAAAAGCTCTTTCGTTTATCGCGGTTTGTGCACAAATGGGCAGGATTGTTTCTAGCATTACAAATTTTGTTATGGATTTTAGGTGGCGTGGTAATGAGTGTCATCCCCTTAGAAAAGGTGCACGGGGACCACCTAGCCAGTAAAAATCTGTACCATGTTATAGACAATCAACAGTATCTTTATTCTTTAGATACCCTTCGACTTAAGATTGCAGATCCAATTAATAGAATTTCTTATACCACTGTTTTAGGTGAGCCCTACTATTCGTTTCAAACAGCCTCTGGCGAGCGATTATTCCATGGGTTTAGCGGCGAATTAATGACGACTATCAATGCCGATGAAGCCGCTTTAATCGCTAAACAGCATTACCTTGGTGACGGCAACTTAGTTGAACAAAAGTTATTAGATAAAGCGCCCATGGAAGCGTCGCGCAATAAAGGGAAAGTTTGGCAATTAAGATTTGACGACACTTGGAACACCACTTTATATGTGTCACCAACAAATGGAAAACTCACCACCATCAGAAGCGATTTATGGCGTATTTTTGATTTCTTTTGGATGTTACATATTATGGATTATGATGATCGGGAAGATTTTAATAACCCATTATTGATCACCTTTTCCATTTCCGCGCTTGTGTTCACCCTCACAGGTATCATTTTGTTGTTTAAAAGCTTTAACATCATAGGCTTTAGCAGAAAAAAACCCAGAAACCTGTAGCATGGGCTTCAGCCCATGGAAAAGCAGCAGAACTAAAATCGATCGGCGTGGAGAAACGGCGCCATGGCTAAGGTTAATGCTTGGGTGTAATTGCCGCCACGGGTTTCCAGGCCATTGGTTAATAAGCCTATGGCACCACCTTTTTGTTTGACGTTACTGGTACCAAATAGTTGATCCATTAAGGGGCCGAGTTCCTCCCCTTGGCTTAACTGTTGAAAAACCGATTCTGGTATAGGCAGATTGGCACTTCTGCCCACTTGTAATTTAGCGTCAGTCGAGACCACCACAAAAGCAAATGTAGCTGGACCGTATGCAAAATTGTCGACGCCCCCTTCCATAGCGGCATAAAAATCCGCATCAAAATGAGACTGACAAAAGTTAACTCGGTTAACTGCCCCTTGGTAGGTTTCTTTTTCTGACATAGGCTGTTCAGACACCAAAGAAGGTGCATCCACGCCCCGACATTCGATTTGTTTATGGGGATAAATCCTAGCCAAGGTATCTTTAAACGCCTTAACTTTTACCGGATTTTTTGAGCCAACTACGGCGACTATTGTTTCTTTTTCAAATTCCATTCACTGGGCCTAAAGGTTAGTCTGAATGCAGGGCTTCGATGGGGTTAAGTTTTGATGCTTTAATCGCTGGAAATACCCCAAAGCCCACACCTACAATCATACAAATTGACAAGGATAAAAATATTGCTGGCATAGACCAACTCACAGCCCATCCAGAGTAAAAACCGATGATCTCTGAAAGCACTAAACCAAAAAATACGCCTAACAGTCCGCCCAACACAGAAATTGTAAAACTTTCAGCAAGAAACTGTTGTTTAATATCAATTTGACGCGCGCCCACGGCTCTCAGTAGACCAATTTCAGTGGTTCTTTCCATGACGTTGGCCAACATAATATTCATAATACCAATGCCACCCACTAACAAAGAAATCCCAGCGACACAGGCCATAACAATGTTAAATATCTCTTGAGTTTGTTTTTGCTGCTCCAACAACGCCGCGGGAATGATCAACTCATAATCCTGAACGCCACCATGGCGCATCTGCATTAACTCGGCAACGGCTTTGGAAGCCACTATGGGATCTGTGGTTTTTGCGATACTCAGCTTAATACTATCTAGTTCACTAGCTAAATTTCCACTTTTTAGTTTTTGTTCTGCCGTGGAGATAGGAATAAAAATCCGATAGCGATCACCGCCTATTTTTACCCCTTGGAACTCGTTTTTATTGCCCTCTGGTGGGGACAATACACCCACAACATGTAACCAAATATGGTTAACTTTGACGTATTTGCCAAGCGCTTGCTGTTTGGGAAACAACTCGTTAGCAACATCAATACCCAATACGGCCACTTGGGCTAAACTGTCATTGTCATGCTGATCGGTAAAACGTCCTGAGGTTAAGTGCATATTAGCATGTTTGTAATAGCTGCTAGAGACACCTAATAATTGTGCGTCGGATTTTCCATAATCACTATAAATATCATGCACTTTAATATTTTTACTGGCACTGTAATCATCAACAAAAGGTAAGGTTTTCAGGGCTGCCTGAACATCCCCCATGTTCAATCCAAGGCTTTCTTCGCGGATCTCGACCAATTCATCTTTATCATAGTTTACGCTTTGCACGATGATGTTGTTGACCCCCATGGAGTCGATTAACTTAAGCGCTTCGTTTTCAGCACCTTTGCCTATGTTGAGCATGGCAATCACTGCCCCTACCCCAAAGATCATACCTAAGAGTGTCAAAAACGTACGTAATTTTTGTGCCGATAATTCCGCTATGGCATCGCCGATTAAGCTTAAATAACGCTTCATGATGACAACTCCGGTAGACTCAAGGCGATGATATCCCCTTCTTCTAAACCGCTTTCAACTTCCACAAAATACAAATTCTTTTGTTTAGTGATAATAAGCCGCTGTTCGAAGGTCTGACCCGACTTGAGGTAAACATAGCTTTTACCATGTTGGTGATGAATAGCTTGCAAAGGCACCACTAAAGCAGGTTTGGCATCCTGTACCAATATTTCTGCTTTAAGTTTTCGACCTGGCTGCATTAAGCTAATATCTTGTTGAGTTAACTCAATAACCAATTCGTAATAAGTAACAGGGTTGCCTCTTTGTATTGATCTTGGGTAACCTGAAACACTTTGCACTTTGCCCATAAAGGTTTTGTTCGGGTAGGCATCTAAAGTAACGCTCACTGCAATACCCGATTTTAAACTAATAGCGTCTTTAGCCAATACAAATACCCGAGCTTGCATGTTATTTAGATTGGGGATTTTGGCAATTGCGCGACCAGGAAAAACCGTTTGCCCCACTGACGGCTTTTCCCCCATACGATCCCGCTCGTAGGTTAGTAATCCATCGTTAGGTGCAAAGACTTGTAACTGCGACAAAGCTTGTTGATGACGTAAATATTTAAGTTCATGGCCTCTGCGTTTAATTTCCAGCACGCCAACATTACTGTTATTTTGCTGCTCAACACTGTCCTTTTTCCAATCTAAAAACTCATCTTTAGCACCTAAAAAGTCACGATTTTGAAAGGAATCTATAATTTCTAGTTTGGAATAAACACGCAAATCATCAATGGCAAATTTATCTGCAAAATCAAATTCATAGTCAACAAATTCCTGCTCAGAGAGTATGTCATTTTGTTGCTGATAACGTTCTGCTTCACTTTGAATTATGTCTTGACTAAACAACGCCATTCGTAATTCTTCTTCTTGGCTATCAACCAATAATTGTTCAGCATCAAATCGGGCGATAATATCGCCCTTCTGCACTTGGGTATTTTCATCTGCTAACCATGAAAGAACCATTGGCCGTCTTCCTGGAGAGACTATTTTTTGTGCTTGAACGGCTTCAATTTCACCAAAACCACCAAGGGTAATTGCAAAGGGTTTTGCATGCACTTCGAAGGTGGGTATTTGCGTTACCTCCTCCTCGCAGCCTGTTAAAAACAGCACACTCAACATAGTAAAACAAAATAAGAATCTCTTCATGTGCGCTCCTTAATAAGCAGTTGCACATTTGCCTTCATGCCTGGCCGCATCATATCTAGATCGAGCTTCTCAAGTTTAACCCAAGCATCGAATACCACTTTTAGATTGTGTTGAGAGCGATTTCGATAGGCTTGCCCAAGGGACGTTATAGTGCCAGCAAAAGGCTTTTCCGGATGGGCGTCCAAAATGACTTTTACCTGCTGACCTACTTTGACAATTGATGAGTCGGATTCGTCAAATTCAACTTTCACTGCCAGTTTATCTAACGATGGTAAGGTTACTATTGGTCGCCCCATATAGACGGTTTCACCTACGGCAGGTTTGTTGTCGTTGTTATCCACTTGATAAACCACCAAGCCGTTTTTAGGCGCTTTTACGATTAACTTATCCAGGCTGTCTTGAATATTTTTGACTCTTAGCTGTAATTTTTTAATTCGCCCATTTTGCACCTCGCCATTGATCACCATTCGCTCTTTATGCTGGGCTAACTTCTGTATAGATTGTTGATATAAAACACGGTTTATTTCATATTCTGACACTTGCTTTAAACGTTCAACTTCCGAACGTGATGCATCGGTAATCGCCACTTTACGCTGAGAAATTTCCATATTCATTTTAGCTTCAGCCATGTTTAACTCGAGATCTTTTTGAGTTGCTTGCTCCTTAAGTTTACGCTTCTCGGACTCTTTTATTGCCGCCTCTAAGTCACTCTGTTTACTAACTAAATCTTCAGTTAGCTTATCCCCATCGAACTTAACGACTATTTCGCCTTTTGTAATCAACGCATTTTCTGGTGCTAAATATTCAATTTTAAATTGCCACATTCGGCGAATACTAGGAGGCCCTACAGGCGCATCTTGCAACGACACTAACTCAGCTGGGGCAATAATCCCTTCGTTGATCTCTTCACTATCATCGGCGGCAATAATGGCTTCGGAGCACCCCAACAAAGAATATACGCTTAGCCAAATGACACACCATATTAAACTTGGATTTTTCATATTATCGCTCTTCAATCACTGGTTGAGGAATGTCAACACGCACACTCATACCGGGTAGCAAAGTGAGGTCAGGAACATCCACAAA
Source organism: Aliiglaciecola sp. (assembly GCF_039982535.1). Lineage (NCBI taxonomy): Bacteria > Pseudomonadati > Pseudomonadota > Gammaproteobacteria > Alteromonadales > Alteromonadaceae > Aliiglaciecola > Aliiglaciecola sp. The sequence goes on along the minus strand of NZ_JBDWYG010000017.1, from coordinate 229,989 downwards.
TTGAAAAATAACGGGATAATAAACGCTGTTACTCCACTGCACTTTCTTTTCTGTTTGAGTCGATAGGAAGGTCAGCTTGCCTTTGAATTTTTTGCTGGGATAAGCATCTAACACTAGCTCAACATTTTTATTAGCCTTTACATGCTCAATATCGATTTCATGGACCCAACTTTCAATTTGGAAATCATCAGTGGCTTGCACATCAATAATGTTCCAAGCAGCACGAGCGTTCATTCCTGCCGCCATTTTCTCCCCCGTCCATGGATGAATAGCGTAGCTTATGGGTCCTTTAAAGTTGGCGGTAACACTCATTTTTTCCATTTGACCGCTTTGATAGCGAATTTCATCTTCGATTAAACGTATTTGAATTCGCTGCTTTTCAACGCCTGTTTGCAAAGCACGTTCAGCTAGTTTGAGATTTTCGTTAGCTTTAATAAGCTCCATTTGGGTCCTTTGCAAGGTTAACTCAAACTTACCTTTATCTAGCTGACTAACTTGTGACTCTGGCACATTGGCCTCAATTTTCGCTTGTTCCACCCGCATTTGAGCAATCGTTAACGCGCCTTTTGCTTCTAAATACCCTTGCTCCAACTCCATTTTTATTTGCGTCAATTCTAACTGTTCAGTCTCGAGTATCTCTTCGTTGGCTTCCAACTGACTTTGGATTAAGGAACCATCAAACACTGCGATCAAATCACCAGCATCCACAACCTTGCCTTCTTCTTCTAACCATTGGATCTGGATGTTCCATGTCCGTCCACGGGGTGCGGTAACAACTTGTTTTTTGGCCGAACTAATTTTCCCCGTTAATAATAATGATTCACCCGATGCCAGAGCAAAGTGGTTAAACGACAATAGAATAAAAAAGCCCACAAACAGTTTAAAGTGGCTTAACTTAACAGCAAAAACTGACATATTAATCTTCATTAATGATCCGCCCATCTTTCATTCTGATCACCCGTTGAGCGTAAGTAGCAATATCCTCTTCATGGGTAACCATCACGATAGTTTGCCCAGCTTGATGTAACTCTGTCAGTAACGCCATAATTTCAAGGGAGGTTTTGCTATCTAAGTTTCCTGTAGGTTCATCAGCCAATATTACTTTAGGCTGATTGATCAGCGCACGGGCAATGGCTACTCGCTGTCTTTGACCACCAGACATTTCAAAGGGCTTGTGATGTTTTCGCTGACTTATCCCCACTCTGTCGATGAGAGATAACGCCCGTTGCATAGCTTCTTCTTCACTGGTATCAGCGTAGCGCAAAGGTAAGAGTACGTTTCCTATGGCATCTAATTTGGGGAGTAAGTGAAAGGTCTGAAAGATAAATCCGATGTGGCTATTGCGAATAGCTGATAACGTATCATCGTCGAGCTTGGCAACGTCTTGTCCCGCTAGTAAGTACTGACCTTGATTGGGTGTATCTAAACACCCAAGCACATTCATTAAGGTAGATTTTCCTGAACCTGAACTGCCCATTACGGCCACAAATTCATTTTCCTTAATCGTCAGGGATACCCCATCTAGGGCGGTGACGATCTCCTCTCCGTTTTGAAACTGTCTTTTTACATCAATGAGTTGCAACATTGTTTAGTTTGGTTCCTAGTAATGTGCTAGTGATTAAGTCACTTAGGCTAAATTAAAGTGAAAATTGGCGTATTTTCACTTTAACTGCATTCATATCTCATCATTTAATAATAGCTATTGGCTAACTAACCAGTTGTAATTCAGCGAATTGTCGATAAACACTGTTACCTTGCATCAATTCCTGATGGCTACCTATAGCTACCACTTCGCCTCTATCCATGACCACAATCCGGTCGGCATTTACCACTGTAGATAATCGATGGGCGATAATCAAAGTCGTTTTACCATCCATTAGTTTATCCAGAGCAAGTTTGACCAATTGTTCGTTGCTGGCGTCCAACGCACTAGTGGCCTCATCGAGTAGTAAAATAGGCCGATCAGCTAGAATTGCTCTGGCAATGGCAATACGCTGTTTTTGTCCACCTGATAATCTAACACCTCTTTCACCTAAATCCGTAAAATATCCGTCTTGTAATTCACTAATGAATTTATCTGCCCTTGCCGCTTTTGCCGCCTCAATCACTTCTTCCATACTCGCATCAGGCCGTCCATAACGGATATTCTCTAAGGCATTGGTTGCGAATATTACGGACTCTTGGGACACCAACGCAAATTGTTTACGTAAAACATCTGGTGATAACATCTGACTATTAATACCGTCAATTTGAATACTGCCGCTGTTTATATCGTAAAACCTTAACAACAGTTGGAACAAGGTAGACTTCCCAGCGCCACTAGGGCCAACCAAGGCTACCCGCTCTCCCGCTTGAATGTGTAAATTCAGCTGTTTAAGAACTGGTACTTGGTCCGCTGTAGGATAAGCAAAATTAACATCTAAAATATCTAAGCGTCCGCTAATTACCTCAGGCAATGTCTCTGGATTCGCAGGCGCTTCAACCAGAGGACGGGTGCTTAACAACTCTAACAAACGCTCACTGGCCCCTGCTGCTTTTTGAATCTCTCCAATCACTTCACTTATAGTAGCCACTGCACCACCGGCCAACACGGCATAAAACATAAATGCCGCGAGCTCTCCAGCGCTAACCCCGGCACTTAATACTTCTTTTGCACCTAACCAAGCAACGATAGTAATAGCGACGATACTAATGCCCATCACCAAGGAAATCATTAATGCACGGTATTTGATTCGATGACTTGCTGCTAACATTACCGCTTCAATGCGTTCGCCAAATAAACTGCGATCAATATCTTCATGGGTATAAGCTTGTACCGTTTGAATTTCATGTAAACTTTCATCAACATATGCTCCCATATCAGCCACTCTATCCTGACTAGTTCGAGCATAAGTCCGCACCCGGGAGCCTAAGAATTTAATTGGCAATAACACTAAGGGCACAGCAATCAAAACATATAGGGTCAATAGTGGACTGGTTATTAACATCAGTAACATTGAACCAATAAAGGTAATAGAGGCACGTAAGGCCATGGAAAGCCCCATACCTACGACTGTTTGTAGAACAGTTGTATCTGCGGTAAAGCGCGAAATGACTTCGCCGGTGCGGGTAGATTCGAAAAAGCCTGGTGAAAGATTCAATAGATGATAAAAGACTTGTTTGCGGATATCGGCACTAACCCGCTCACCGAGCCATATCATTAAATAGAATCTGATAAAGGTCGCAACACTGCCTACCAAAGCAATGCCCAAAACTGCAAACACCATTTGATTTAATTTATCACTGTTATTGGCTAGGAAACCGTCATCTACAACGACTTTTACCCCTTGCCCCAGCATTAACCAAGATACAGCGCCAACCACTAACGCTAGTATGGCCAGAATCACTTTTCGACGATAAGGTTTAAGTTGACTAAAAATCCATCTAGTTAATTGACGGGTTTCAATTTTTCCTGCTGACATGTTTTCTCATTCTTTTAAAGTTTGGGATATCCTACTCAAACTAATTTGAGTTGTAATGGTAATTCAGTCCAAATGCCTTTAAAACCAGTGGAATCAACGTGCTTTCCACCGCTAAAGGTTAATAAAACACCTTAAGGTTATTCACCTTGCAAAGGGGCTAATTTAGTACTGAGGTGATTAGCTAAGGCTTGGCAATCTTCCACCGCTAAGTAGATTTTATCAAAGGGCTCGTTGAGCATCCCCATCATCGAAAAACAACTGATATCTCGATCAAAGCTGATCAAAACATTAGCCCTTTTACCTCTGCCTAGAAATAATGATTCAGGCAATTGTTGTTTGCTCCAACTACCTGTTTCAAACGTTTTTATATTTGAGATTGGTAACACCATCATAGATAAAAAAGAGGCGTTCAAAACCAAGTTATCATCTAAAAAATAAACTGAGTGATAACGACTTATGCGGTAATTTGCAACAATGGAAATCAGGGTATAAGCAACAATTGATGCCACAATTAATGCAAGTAATTCACTAATATTTGCAAGCACAATATAGGTAAGACTAGATACTAGAAATAAACCAATGAGCATAAAAACAAGATGCAAAGGATAAGCGGATAATAGCTTTAGATGAGTCGCTGAGGGAGGATGGTTGCGGGATAAAAATGGTAGGCAGTAATACCAACTGGCTGGCTCATAGGAAAGGGTAATAGAGAGTTGTTGCTTTTTCTCATCAACATCGCCTTTGATGGTATTGAGCATGTGAACTCTGGGATCACCTTTAAGTTTTCGCGCTTGCCATAGGGATCTAACCACGTGGGCAATGAGGGCAAACTCAATAACCAACAAAATACCGATAATCGGAATCCGCAACCACATAATAAATTCAAAATAATCAGCTATTTGTGGTGCAAAGCTGAACCTAGCAATCGCGGCACTGAGGGAAAAGATTAAAATTATCTTCCAAGGCTTTTGTTTACCTACCTTGATGATCATCCACCAATATAAAACTGGCAAAACTAAGAAGTAAATAAGCGCGAAACTAGCCGTTATAATACGCTCAAGTTCGCTGTCTATTTGTTGAGGTAAAAAGTAAAAGCCTGCGCTATAGCAACCAATAGCAATAACTAAAAAAATAAGACGACTCTTTACAGCTTTGCGCACAGCGATTCCTACAGCTAATCCTTTAGAATATACGCAATTCTACTTGAGATTAACTAAAATCACTATAAGTTGTTGAATTTAAAGTAAACAAGAAGCAGCTTAGTTAATACCCTAAACCAATAAGAGACTCTGGTGCGCTTAGAAATTTTTCAAACCTTTGATCTATTTCACGCCTAACCCCTGACTGTTCAATTTGTTCTAAGGCCTCATTGAATTGATCGATCTGCTGCTGTGCATTTTTTAACTGACGAGAAACAATATAAAATAAAGGGACATTAGCCACTGGGATTTGCAATATATTGACTTTTGTTAGGCTTTCAAACAGTTCGGTGTTTTTTTCACTTTGCAGGTAACCATTAATAAAACCCAAATCACTCCACCCCTTTGCGACTTGCAGTACGCATCCCCCAGCATTTGTCGCATTGTGAATAACCAACTGATACTTTTCGATTAGCTCTCGTTGTTCGCGACTCAAACTGTAGCCATATGGCAAACATAAGCGGGCTTTTTGTAGTTCAGCTAAAGACTTAACAACCTTACTTTTGTTGGTATAGATTCTTACAGGGATTAGATTTATAGGATTTGAATAGACAAAGGACTCTGCCCGCTGCTCAGTAAATACATATGGAAATGTTCCTGCATATTGCCCGTCTGCCGTCCATTTATAACCTCTTTGCCATGGCAGTATATCAATATCAACCTGTTTACCCATTTGTTGAAATACCGCTTCGACTATTGATACCGACCAGCCGTTATTCATTGCCTTAGGATCAACATAAGGGTAATAGTTAGACCCCGTGGTTAATGCTATTTTTTTATTCAATTGTGACGGCGAATTAGCTTGCTGCCCAATTCCAAAACTTGAATAAGCTGATAAAAAAATAGTGATTAAACTAACAACAATATATCTACCCATTCGCACATTCCCTGCGGCTTTCGCTATTTACAACGTTGTTTCAATCAAAGGTAATAGGCGATCAGAATATAATAAAATGAAGTGCATTTGAAATTTTAGAAATAAAATACCCGAAAATTATATGTAGCATGGCCTTTAGGCCATGGATTAGCAGATTTAAACACCCGCCTACACATCCTGTAGCATGGCCTTTAGGCCATGGATTAGCGGGTTCAAACACCCGCTTACACACCCTGTAGCATGGACTTTAGGCCATGGATTAGCGGGTTCAAACACCCGCTCACACATTCTGTAGCATGGCCTTTAGGCCATGGATTAGCGGGTTCAAACACCCGCTTACACATCCTGTAGCACGGGCTTTAGCCCGTGGCCATCAGGTCATGGTTCTAACTCGCGATGTTAGGAATACATTTCCACTGCAACAGCCGTTGCTTCACCACCGCCGATACACAATGAGGCAACCCCTTTTTTCAAGCCTTTATTTTCTAGGGCATGAAGAAGAGTCACTATCAATCGTGCACCTGATGCGCCAATTGGATGACCCAGGGCACAAGCACCACCGTTAATATTCACTTTATTGCTGTCTAATCCTAATTTATTGATGGCTAACATGGTTACCATGGCAAAGGCTTCATTGATTTCAAATAAATCAATATCCTCTTTTGTCCAACCGGTTTTAGCAAATAACTTTTCCATGGCTCCAACGGGCGCTACGGTAAAATCTTCAGGTTTAATAGAGTTAGTAGCATGTCCGACAATCTTAGCCAAAGGTGCCAAACCTAGCTCTTGCGCTTTAGATTCAGTCATAATCATCAGTGCCGCCGCACCATCGGATATTGAGCTCGAATTAGCCGCAGTGACGGTTCCATCTTTTTTAAATGCAGGGCGAAGTTTAGGAATTTTGTCCGGCATGGCATTACCGGGACCTTCGTCGGTATCTACGACGATGTCACCTTTACGGGTTTTCACCGTGACAGGGGTAATTTCATTTTTAAAAGCGCCACTTTCAATGGCCTTTGATGCTTTGGTTAACGAAGAAAGTGCAAATTCATCCATTTGTTCGCGGGTAATTGATTCTGCATCAGCAGTATCTTGGGCAAAGCAGCCCATGGCCTTCCCATCATAGGCATTTTCAAGACCATCCAACATCATATGATCAAGCACTTGGCCGTGTCCCATTCGATAACCTGCACGGGCTTTAGGCAAAATGTAAGGGGCATTGCTCATGCTCTCCATGCCACCAGCGATAACCACTTGTGCCGAACCTGAAGTAACCAGATCATTAGCTAACATAACGGCTTTCATGCCAGAGCCACACACTTTGTTGATGGTTAGGGCACCAGTACTTAGTGGTAAACCCGCTTTTAAGGTCGCTTGTCGGGCGGGTGCTTGGCCTAAACCTGCCGGTAACACACAACCCATTATGACTTCGTCGATAATATTTTTATCGACATCGCCCAAAGCAGCCTTAACTGCTGTGGCACCTAATTCAGTTGAATCTACTGCAGATAAGCTGCCCATAAAACCGCCCATGGCAGTACGTTTAGCCGATACAATAACAATAGGATCATTGCTCATTTTTATAACCTCTTATGCTGAATTAGCAGCATAAAATGCCCTGAGAACAAGACTTTTAATGGCTGCCAAAAATTTACCTTTAAAAATTGTAGAAGCAAATTAGAGCAATAATACCGAGAGATCAATGATCTTTGTCATATTAGAAGCTATAACTTTGGTACTATTTCACTCTATGCAACAGATGCTAAATTTGCCGTCTCAATCAATAACTCGATATACTCATCAGTGAAAAATCGGCTTAAATACACTTATACAAAAATTGGATATTGATGAAACAACATGATGCGACACCATTGAGTGATTATATTGTGTATTCTGTAGAGGATATGCAAAAACGCTCAGAAGACTTCTACGAAAATATAAAACGCCGTCATAGCGTCCGTCAGTTTAGTGACCGTGATGTGCCCCAATCCATTATTGAAAATTGTATAAAAGCAGCGGGCACTGCACCAAGTGGCGCTAACCACCAACCTTGGCATTTTGTTGCTATTCATTCAACAGACGTAAAAAAACAAGTTCGACAACAAGCCGAACAACATGAACAGGGGTTTTATGCAGGTCGAGCTGGGGAAGAATGGCTTGATGCCTTAAAACCTCTAGGTACAGATGCACAAAAACCTTATTTAGAGCATGCCCCTTGGTTAATCGCCATTTTTAGTCAGAAAAAAGGTGGTGTCTCAGCAGGTGAAAAACACACCAATTACTATGTACATGAATCTGTGGGCATCGCCACGGGAATGTTAATTACAGCATTACATCATGCCGGATTAGTGACCCTAACCCATACCCCAAAACCCATGTCTTTTTTATCGAAAATTTGTAACCGTCCAGACGATGAGCGCCCCTATATGTTGCTTATAACTGGCTACCCTGAAGAATCTGCCACTGTGCCTAAACACGCACAAAATAAAAAAGCACTTTCAGAAATCAGCAGCTTTTTATAACTTGCAATTAAGTAAATAGCGCTTATAAGCAACGCTATAAAAGTACCCAAAAGGACCAACAGAATGAAAAAATTGATTACCCTGTTACTCGCATCACTGACTATATCTGCATGCAGTGACAATGAAGTAGGTGATGTGTCATTGGGTGTATTCACTACCAAAGACATTAAGTTAGACGCCTTACAAGATCCCATAGTGACAGGGGTTACTTGTCATATATCTAGTATTGAGGCTAATTTGGATTTATCCGATCCTTCCGATAGCTCCATTGCGTGTCGGCAAACCGGTGAAATTACCGCGGAAATGATAAATCAAATTGATAAGTCTGATTCTGGTGAGGTGGTATTTAAAAAATCTAAAAGCATTTTCTTTAAAAACATGAAAGTAAGACGCATTTTTGATCCCCAGTCGCAAACTCTGATGTACCTTTCTTATTCAACCAAAGAAACCTCTGGCAGTTACAAACACAGTTTATCTACAGTGCCTTTATGGGGAACAGCAGCCTTTCCTAAACAGCTGCCAAGTAATTAATTAACTAACTAATCAATAAAAATTTCTATTTAAAGACTTTCCCCCAAATTACTTATTACAACTATTTGGGGGAAGTTTAATCTCTTTATTAAATTATCAAATACTAATTCATCATCACAGAAATTAGCATTTTCACGCTCAAAACCAACAGCACCCAAATTAAGATCCGTCCAAAAATCCCCGCCTTAGTAAACTTTTTATCATCAGCAGATTTTTCAGCGGTTTGTGTCGGTGTAGGATTATTCGCTGATTTAGCACTTTGGGACTTGATGGTTTGTGGCTCTACCGGATTCTCACTGGTTAAACGCAGTTTATCGCCATCGACACTTTTCACCTTCATTAAAATATCGTTATTTTCACAATACACAGATACTTCAATTTGTGGAGCGCCTTTGCTAGCCGGCGAAATATCGCTGATATCAAAGGTTCCTAAAAATATCCCTTTGCTCAGTGTTTCGCTATTTCCGCGGTACATGTTAAGAGATACCACAGTCTGATTATCTTCTGAGGTGGAAAAAGTTTGCGAAACCGGGTTCACCAAATTAGTCCCCTTGAAAACCAAAGGTGTTAAGGTGCTTCCCAATGTTTCTATGCCGATATTTTCTTGAGCGATACCCTGGCTAATGGCTGGGCTGTTCTTTTCTAACACAATGACGATAGAGCCATCTTGAGTCACAGTGCTCTTGGCTTTACGAGGTGGCTTCGGTAATAAACTAAGGAACAAACTACCCCGTAAATGACTTTCACCACCAAAAGGCAAACCAATACCGTTTAAGCGAATAGCTTGCCCTTGTTTATAGCCTTCAGGAACTTTCAATTTGAATTGTCTATCTATGGCATTGAAGGGTATCTGATTTCCGGTAAATAACTCTTCTTCGTCAACTGTTATAGAGGCATATAGATCTTGCCCCTGGATGTTAAACACTGGGTGGGGTTCAATGGCTATCACCACATACAAATCACCAGGACTTTGCCCAAAGCCGGTGACATTGCCTTCCCCTCGTAAACGAATACGATCAGCTGTCATTACTCCCTGAGGAATTTTAACCCGTAACTTCTGCTCTTTTTTCACTACCCCGTGACCACCACAAACAGAACAGCTGGAGTTCACGGCTCCAGAGGCGGCACAGGTTTCGCAGGAAATCATTTTACTGACATTAATATCCACCACACTTTCCTGAGCGGAGCTTTCCAATGAATAAGCTAGGGTATGATTGATATCTTTTGAAATCTCATCTACGGTTGGTTCCTGGGTTGAACCAGTACCTTTTTTAGTACCTGTATTTGTGCCAGCTTCAAGACGCCAACCATTGCGCGTTGCTTCCTCAACAACATATTGTCGAACTGTGGACTCATCCGCACCAAAACTTATGCCTTTACTAATCAGTAAGGCCATTTCCGTCTCGCTTATTATCCCATCAGAACCCGCTAGTTCTAACATATCCTCTAACGGTGCTAAGGGGTTTCCTTGAGGCTTAACGTCATTGCCATCAATTTCTACACTGGCTAATAAACGAGCCTTAATTTCTTGCATTGTTTGCGGACGTTCTAGGGGTTTAAACTTCAAACAATCATCAATTAAGGTGAGCAATTTAGTGGAATAACCTAAATCGGAAAAGCTAGTTGCTGGTTTAAGGGGATCCTCGCGGCCGCTGACAATTGCCAAAATCCGACTTTCGGCTTTGATGCCGCCGGTTCCGGTAACGATTCGGTACATAAGGGCACCAAAGGCATGAATATCCACCGTGGGTTTAGCTTCCCCAGTACCTTCAATTTGCTCCATAGGTGCATAAAAATCAGAATAAGGCGCTTGGGATTGGGATGCCAAAGCAAAGTTTTGTTTAGCCGCACCAAAATCAATTAATACTGGCGAGCCATCTGAGCGACGAATAAAGACATTAGCCGGTTTAATATCGCGATGTAAAACACCCTGTTGATGCACATAGGCCAAACCATCGGCCATGGGTATTAAAAAGTGAAGTAACTGTTCTTGGGAATATCGTTGACCTTGGGCTTCCAAACTTAGAATCAATTCATCTAGGGCTAAACCATCTTCAAAATCCATCACCAAATAAGCCGTACCATTGGCGGTGAACAGGTCACGGCATCGCACTACATTTTGGTGGCGCAATTTGACTAAGGTGCGCCCCTCCTCCATAAACCGTCGTAAACAGTCACTGTATACATCTTGTTTAGACGCGCCATGGGGAAGCACTGTCATGCCTTGTCGACTAGCAAGTTCCACAGGCAGAAATTCTTTAATTACCACTTGCTCATTCAAATGGGCATGATGGGCTTTATACACCACACCAAAGCCACCTTGGCCTAACACGGACTCGATAACATAGTGATTTAACGGGGTGCCTTGAGGCAATGCTAAAATATTTTCATCCATTAATAACTACACCCTAACGTTCCCGTTTTTATCATTTTATATTCCACTACTTTGATATGTTTTTGCAGTAAATTACGAGTTTTCGCGACTTTTCACTACTGTTAACGACTTTTTATTTTGCATGTTTGCATTCATTGTTATGCCAACAAACGTTTATCAATCCTATTCGTCACCTTAAAGGCTGCATTTGTATCTCTACTAAAAACGTTTTTATCATAAAATAAAACCAACTTAGCTACAGTATGTAGTTTTATACATAATTCAAATTGTGTTCATCTTAATTCTTCTAACAGATCAAAAGGTTGGTGAACACTGTACGATATATGCTTAATCACCTTACCAAGTGTATCCGTTGTTGGTTAACCTATTTTGCGAGTCGGTATGACCTTGTTTGGCCGCTTTTTGATACCACTCAACTGCCTTTGACATTGACTTCTCCACGCCTCGGCCAAACTCGTAACTTAGACCTAAATCGTATTGACCCCATTGATTACCCTGTTCGGCCGCTTTTCTATACCAATAAACAGCATCCGCATTGGAAACCGCTACGCCGTCGCCCCGTTCGTACTGAATTCCTAAACTAACTTGAGCACTGGCATGTCCTTGATCAGCAGCTTTGCGGTACCATTCAATAGCTTTTGTGTGTGACTGTGTTACACCTTTACCGTCTCGATACAAATTACCCAAGTTATGTTGAGCACTTGCATGATTTTGTTCAGCTGATTTACGGATCCAATACAAGGCCTTGGAGAAGGATTGAGTTACACCGTCACCGTCTCGGTACAAAACACCAATGTTATTCTGTCCATACTCGCTTCCCAGTTCCGCCGATTTTAAATACCATTTTGCAGCCTCCGAAAATGATTTGTCTATTCCATAACCATTTTCATACATATATCCTAAGTTATTTGCTGAATCAGCATGATCTTGTACTGCAGAGCGTTTATACCAATACACAGAATGCGCATATGACACCGGAATATCGGCATTCTCGCCGGTACGATACTCGTTACCTAATACAAATTGCTCCTTAGGGTCTGAGGGATTTAAGCCCTCTTTACTCAATTGTCGCAATGCAGCCTCAGCTTGCGACCGATAAGTGCCAGAAGGATATCGCTCCAAAAAGCCATCATAATCCATTGCAGTATTCGCGGCTTTTGCTTTATTCCAAGCTTTCGTCTCAGCCGCATCACTTTGGCGTTGTTTGGCAACTCTTTCGAATTGATCGATTCGGTTTTGCGCCGAGGTGCGGTAGCGCCCTTCCGTTTGCATATCGAGATAATGTTGGTAAGAAGTACGGGAATTTAATTTTGCAGCGGCTTCCCATGCTCTATCATCCTCTTCTTTTTTATCTTTTTCTGCTTGCTGCTGAGCCAGTAATTCTGCTTGTTGCTGTTTTTCTTTATCTAACTCACGTTGTTTATGTGCTAGGTAACGCTCGTGTCTTGCTAATTCGTCTTGCTTTTCTTGATAAGCCGTATAACCAAAATAGCCCCCACCAGATGCCAGAGTTAGCACCACTAGAATGGCAAACCACTTCAAACCACCGGATGATTCAACTTCATCATTGGCAGGCCAAACAGGCTTTTTTTCGCCAGCTGGTTTAGGAGCCTCGGGTGTGGGCTTTGGAGATTCTGTTGCCTTCGTTTTCGGCTGTTTGACCTTGGCTGGTTCGTCGGGCTTGGGTTGTTCAATTGTACTTTCGAAACTCCAACCGTGTTTAGTTGCTTTTAAAAACACATATTGCTGCGCTTCAACAGGATCAATGGTCAAGATCACGGCCTTCTCTAAAATCAGTTTCATTTCAGCTTCACTGATTTCACCATCACTGCCCGCAAGCATAATTAAGTCGTCTAGTTTTGCCAGTAGATTCTGTGGCTTTTCTGGCTCTCCCTCTACTTTGTTCGAGCTTTTTAGTAATCGCTCTTTCACTTCTTGCATAGATTGCGGACGATCCATTGCTCTAAATTGCAGACAATCATCCACTAGACCAAGTAATGATTGACTAAACTCTCCTTTTTGCAGTTTACTCGCCGGCACTAATGGATCAGGCTTGCCCATGGCAAATGCTAAAGTACGGCTCTCTGCCTTAGTGCCCTTCTCCCCCGTTACGATTCGATAGATTAATGCGCCAAACGCGTGGATGTCGATGGTAGGTTTGGCCTCACCTCCTCCTTCAATTTGCTCCATGGGTGCATAAAACTCGGTATAAGGTGCTTGGGATTGCGAAGCTAACGCAAAGTTTTGTTTAGCCGCGCCAAAGTCAATTAAAACTGGGGAGCCATCACTGCGGCGAATAAAAATGTTAGCAGGCTTTATATCGCGATGCAGTACGCCTTTGCTATGAATATAATTTAAGCCATCAGCTAGTGGCAGTAAAAAATGCATCAATTGTTCTTGGGAGTAATGTTGACCTTGGGATTCTAAGCTGTTGATGAGTTCATCTAAGGCTAATCCATCTTCAAAGTCCATAACCAAATAAGCGGTGCCGTTGGACGTAAACAGATCACGACATCGAACTACATTTGGGTGGCGTAACTTTACCAAAGTACGCCCCTCTTCCATGAAACGTCTTAAACAATCGCCGTATACATCTTGTTTGGAGGTCCCATGAGGGGTGACGGTTTCTCCTTGGCGACTTGCTAGCTCAACCGGTAAAAACTCTTTAATGACCACTTCTTCGTCTAAATGAGCATGATGAGCTTTATACACCACACCAAATCCACCTTGTCCAAGGACGGATTCAATTACATAGTGATTAATTTCAGTTCCAGTTGGAAGCGCTAGTATGTTTTCCATATTCAATGCTCTTATTATTAGTAAAATTGACGACTAATTATGGTTAGTAATTTTCACCAAAATGTGATTCTTTATTCTAATTTCATTGGTTAATTACAGCCTAACTTTGGCTTCATTTTGATCAATATTCACTTCAACTTTAAAGTCTGCCAAAAACAAAATACTGCCACTTTTAATTTCCTGTTCGGTGTGTTGTTCAAGAGGTTCAAGCTTGTTATTTTTCTGCAAGAATGATCCATAAGACGAACCTAAATCTTGAAAATACCAATGTCCCTTTTTAAACAAAAATTTGCCATGGGTGCTTGAAACGGAATCGTGAGGGATCACCAGTGAACAACTTTCATTGCGGCCAATTTTCAACCCATCACCTAGGGCTTTTTCACTGTCGAGTTGAAAACGTCCTTTAGCCGTTAATAAGGTTAAGGTGGATGAGCCCTTAGGTTGTTCCGATGTATCTTGAGGCGAAGAGGATTGTTTCTTAGTTAAACCGCAAGGCAAGTCAGCAAGAACAATTTTGTCACTTATTTCTATTTTTATCTCTTGGTGTTTATTAACTTTTTCACCATTGATAAAGGTACCGTAACTCGAACCTAAATCTTCTACATGCAATTGTTTATTACTTAAAAATAAACGAATATGAAAACTAGAGACCGATGGGTGATCAAGAGAGATAGTAGCCGACTCGGCACGACCTACAGTGATTCCCTTACCCGATAAAGCCGCATTTTCTAGTGGGTAAGCTTTTTTGTTAACCACAAAAAATCCATAATTCCCGATAGCAACTGGAGCTGATTTAGGCTCTTTGTGTTGGCGACTTTTGGCAGACTCAGAGCCTGTATTGATGTTGTAAGGTGCATATTCTGGATTTTCAGGTTTGCCCGGACGAGAACGTTTGAGCACCATAAACAAAATCACCAACAGTAAGAATAAACATCCACCAGCCAACAACAGCACTTCCGTCGTTAATTTAGAACTAACTTCAGACGTTGTATCTGGTTTAGGGTCAGGCTTTGGATCTGGCTTAGGGTCAGGTTTGGGATCAGGTTTAGGATCGGGTTTTAGATCCGGTTTGGGATCGGGTTTAGGTACAGGTGCTGGCGGCACATTCTTAGTCCAACGCCCTTTTACCCCGACGGCATCAAAGGCCATGTGCACAGCGGTTCTTTCTTCGCCATATTTACCGTAAATAATCTCAGCTGATCTGGCAAATGCATAACGGGCATCTTCAAAATCAGAGGTTTGTGTCAAAATCTTTGTCGCAGCATACTGCCATATTTGAAGTGCTTTTTTCATTCCGATTTTAGGCACGTTGTCGCTACCTAGGCGTCGGTGCGCCCCACCTTCAGATAACAAATAAAAAGCATGGTTAATAATTGATGAATTAATATGTACACCACCATGATCTTCGCTACCAGTATAGCGTTCACTATAGTGATCAGGCATGCCTTGAACACGCGTGGGATGACTAAAATCGCGTATAACTTCACTTCCTAACTTTAGCTTCCAATCACTTGAGGCGGGAGCGTGCAAGCGTTTATTTTTCCAACTTACAAACCCTATACCAATAGCATCGCCAATGGCTTCGTTTAGTGCTCCCGATTGCTGTTGATAAACCAGTCCTGCCCCATATGCGACAATACCGTGTGTAAGTTCGTGCATAATGACTTCCGGGTTTTGCAATAAGGGAGCATGGATTTGCATTAGCCCCAGAGTGTCACTCAGTTCAGTCCAAAATGCGTTAGTTGTATTATTACCAGCACAGCTCAAACTTTCTTCATAAAATTGCTGCCCAACAAATGCTAAAACTTGCACCTTGTTATTCCTATCAATACCGGGGTGACCAAATTGGTCTTTCATATAGGCATTGGCCTCATCCAACATAGTCGCTAATTTGCGCTCATTGGCGGTACTTGCCATAGATGGAGATTCTGCAGGTGGATAAGTTTGAATATACCCGCTTTCGGCCATTATCAGTAATTGCACAATGGTAGTTGGGGACTGGTAACCCACCGCGTTGCACATTTCATCAACATCAATTAATCCGTAACTAAAATCAAGATGATTGGGGATTGTCTGTAAAACCGTTCCAGCACTGGAGATAACCAGCGTATACAAATAATCTAACTTGTCTTTTTGGAATTTGCCTTTTACTACGGCCGCTGATACCAACTTTTTTGCGCTTTTAAAATAAACCGGTTTAAGTGTAGGCTTGTCCTGATATTCAATTTCTAAGTTAGCTAAAGTACTGTTCACTGTTTGTTCTAAACTTGCCAAAGCAGGCGGTGCTGGAGCAGGTAAATCTGTGGTGACTAAATGCGCACTAATAGGTTGTCCTTGAGACAATATCACCACTGATTGGTGGGTAAACACATCAATATCATTTAATTGTTGTTGAATGCGATAGACACTGTAACCGTTGTCTTCAAAGGTACTTTGCAACACTTGTATTTGTGCTGCATCCGACATTCCTAAACGTTGTTTATTACCCTTTACCCAATTGCTGAAAGCATGTTCTGATTGAATGGGTGCCTTTACCGGTTCAAAAGACCTTTCTATGCGAGGCGCTTGCAAAACTGTGCCACCAGCAAGAGTGTCACTTTCTAAACCTTCATGGGCGGTGCTGCAGAAGCTAATAAAAACAGCAATTAAGGTTAAGTATTTCACAACTTATGGTCCTTAATGACTGACGTGTTTAGGCACTAGGCGTAGTGACTCACAGCTTTTATCTAGCAAAAACAAATCGAACGCCTGTCCTGTTTCTGTGACGATAATGTCGGCTAACCAAAAATAGCCAGAACTGGCGGCATCAATATAAAGCACAGGTTCAGATTGACCTTTTTCAATCGCTTTTCCCTGTTGTTCTTGTGCATTCTGATATTGACTAAAGCAACTCATAAAATCGTGGGTAGGCGCCTCAGGAACATTAGGTAAATTACTGACTTTGCCAGCGATAACTTCGATACCTGAACTGGTTTTTTGGTACCGCAATACTGCACCGTACACAGGTGTGTCTTTGACTTTTAATTGCACAGTGATGATTTCTGTATATTGATCTTTCATCTCATCAGTTTTGTCTAATTTACTGCCTTTGGAGACACTACCATCTTGGCTTAGGCGCGCTTCAAGTTTCGCAATGGGATCTTCTCCAGGAGCTACGTCTAATGACAAACTCGGTGCAGAGTCTAAATTTGCATTCAAATCTGCCGGCCCAGAGACGTTACCTTGCTCATCCATAGCGGCATCTGGCACTACCTCATCACTATTGACAAAGTTTTTCAGCGCGGATGATGACGATTCTAGATCATTCGAATCCTCAGCTTCTGGTAAAGAGCCTTCAGCTTGAGGTAAAGAGCCCTCAGTTTGAGGTAAAGAGCCTTCAGCGTCGGAAAAAGCATCTTCAGCATCGGATAAAGAGCCTTCAGCCTCAGATAGAACTTCTTCAGCATCGGGTAAAGCTTCCTCAAGGGTATGTTTAGCATCACTTAGCGGCTCTTTTAAATCTTCCGACGTAGGCGGTTCAACTTGCTCTAATATTTCCCCCACATCCCCCACTGTTTTTTCTACTTGCTCAATAACCTGTTCCCCGGCTTGCGCTGGTTTTTGCGCTTCTCCAGCCACGTTAGATTCGAGCTCAGAGCTGGGGTTAGTAATGACAGGCGCAGGGAAATCATCTCCGTTAGAGGAAGAGTCGAGCTGCTCTTCAACTGCTAAGGGTGATTCAGCCGAACAACAGCTTTGCATGTAATTACGATAGGTAAAATACAGCAACACTATCAACATTAATGCAACCAGCCCTAAAACAATTATTTTCCAATTGAGTAACGGCTTGGCGTCATCTTGTGCAACAGTTTTAGATGGTGACGAGGCCGGAGTATTATTGGAAGGTGAATTTTGTGGCAACCCTTCACTTGCTTCGGCATTTGCAACAGGTGCAATTGGCACCGCTTTAGATTTATCGAGTTGGGATAACACCACTGTGGTGTTGTCTTGACCGGGTTTTGTTTGCAAGGTTTCGTCAATTCGATTGGCGAAGATGTACTCTCGATTGTCATTTTTGATTAATTCTAAAATTTCATCATTGTCGAATATTTCCCAAAAACCATCGGTACACAAAGCAAAATATTCGCCTTCATTTATTTGCCAATGATTAATTTCACAATGGGCGCTTTCACTACCATCTAGGCAATTTAATAATTGAGTTTGACTGGGGTGTGTTGCCAATTCATCTTCACTAATTTCCCCCATTAAGAATTTAGCGTAAGCTAGTGAATGATCTTTACTTTGTTTGACTTTACCAGAGTGATCGTATTGGTAAATTCGCGAATCTCCTGCATGGGCAGAAACCAATTCCCCATTTAATTGCAGTAACGCCGTTAAGGTTGCCGCTGTGGATGTACCTTGTTCACAGGTTTGTTTAATGGCCAAATTACATTCATCAGCAAAAGCGTTTAAAAAATCTTCGCCATTTGCAAACTCTTCGCGTTTTTGCCAAAAATCACCACTTTTGTCAGCAATAATCTCGGCAGCTAATTCACCTTGTTTGGTACCACCCACGCCATCAGCAACGACAATTAAAATATCACTGTTATCTTCACTTAAATGATAAGCATAACGGTCTTGATTATACTTTCTGCCTGCTTGTTCAGATTTTTCAAAAATAATACGGTTATTAGACATTTATAATTCCCTTGCAAGCCTATTTATAGTGACAACGCGGCTTTAAATTCGCTGATATTTTGATATCGATGTTCTGGTTGCAGTTGCGTTGCATAAAACAATGCATTGGCAAGGTCTTCGCCACAGCTGTGGGATACCTGTTCTAACAACATTAAAATTGGATCACTGCCATCGGTGCCCGACTGGGTGTACCGATCAAAAGCTTTAATTGGCCGTTGTCCAGTTAATAATTCGATGATCATTACCCCTAGGGCATGGATATCAGTCCAAGGGCCGATGGGGAAAATGTTATATTCTTGCTCCAATGCAGCATAAGACTGGGTATTTTGAGCTTGTTGACTCACATAACCACCAGCCACTTTTACTGCACCAAAATCTATTAATATCGGATGTAGTTGTGAACCAGAACGCAAAAATACGTTACTGGCTTTCATATCTCTGTGCACTAAATTTTGTTGGTGCAAATAGTCTAGGCCAGCTAAAACGCCAGGCAATACCGCACTAACCTGCTGCCAGGTGAATGGCTGATTATGGTGTTCAATTTGCTGCACATAACTTTCCCATAAGGTATTACCAATCTCTTGGTGCATAACCATATAGGCGGTACCGGCTTCATAAAAGCAATCGTAAACATAAACAATGTTGTCATGATCTAGGGTCAGCAGAGTTTCACATTCATGTTTAAACTGCTGTAAAGCGGTTTCATATACTTCCACTAAATCGGCCATAAATGGCATAACCACGCCATCAACGCGATGGGCAATTTGATTGGGTAGATATTCTTTGATCACCACCCGGTACTCAAGTGAGGCATGATGAGCTAGATACACCACACCAAAGCCCCCGCTCCCCAGCACTTCTTCAATCACATAACGATGTATTCGATTGCCAGGTTGCAGTGCTCGCGTCATGTTATTTCTCTCGCGCTACTTGGGCATGAGCGCTATGAGTAACGCCGCAGTTAAGGAGCCATCGGAAACATCTAAATAATTACCTAAGCCCGTTTTCACCAACTCCTGATAAAACTCTCTTTCGTGATCCTCATCACCAGAGTAACGCACTGAAACACTGTATTTGTCGTTTGCAAAATTTTGAACTTTGCTCATCAAAGGTCGAGATTCACCAGAATGAGCCTCGTCATCGGTGATAATAAAAATCACTCGGCGCTGTGCTTCTGAACGCCACTTGGTTTCCAATGCCTCTTCAAATCCGGCATACACAGATTCCCCGTTGTCGCCTGGATTGAATCCCCTGCCTATGCCCAAGTTAAGATTCACTTGGTCTAAGTAAGATTTTAAGACCGCAATATCTTTGGTTAAAGTAAGGGGAAATTGCGATACGGGTCGATCAAAGTTTTTATCACCAAAAGCGACAATACGCATAGCAGCGGAATCAGATAACATCTCAATGATGCGGGCAATATTGCCAATTTCAGCGCGCAATCCATTGATTTCTTGCCCCATACTGCCGGTCACATCAAGGACAACGACCAAGTCCAGTGTTTGCATTTTTTGGAAGCCTGATGGGGCTGGAGCGGGAACAGGATCAGGTTTTGGCGCACTCGGCGGTGGACACACTTTTACTTCTGGACAAGTTTGTGGTGCAGGGGTCGGAATTTTCGATACATTCCCAAAGAAAGGAAGTGAAATAACGGCAAGTAATATAAATGCCCCCATTCCAGAAGCAAACAAATCTAAAGCAGACATGCTAAAGATATTGATTTCCCTACTTTTGAGCTTCATGTATCGATTTCCCTTTTAATTACATCATCGACAATGCATAGCACTGCCGATTAAGTAAATTTAAAGTACAGTCACTTTAAACGTTATCGTGCTTAAGCGAAGTTCCATGCCATTGGATAGTTCCATCGGTTGACCAGGAGTAAGTGGCACCTCATTTATCCAGCTACCGTTTTGGCTCCCCATGTCTTCCACATAGATTTTGTTTTCGTGCAATCGAATCATTAAGTGCTTTCTAGAAATTTCGTTTTCACCTAATACGTAATCCACTTGCGCGCTCTCGCGACCTATCACTTGGCCTTCACTTTGAGCCAGAGCTTTACCATTTATTTTGATTCTGACACTGTCTCCTTTGATAGTAGTGCCATCAAACAAAATGTCGTTAAAGGACTTTTCCATTTCTGCGATTTTACCCGCAAGATTATCTTTTTCTTGAGCCAAGCCAGTTGCTTCTTTTACTTTATTCTGCAACTCGTCAGTTTGCGCTTGCATCGCCTCTTTGCGCTTACGCATAAGAATGACAAACAATAACAACATGACTAACAACAACACTCCACCACCTAACATGATGTAAGTTTTTTGCTGTTCCGATTTAAGTTGCTTTTGCGCTTCTAACTCTGCAGCTTGCTCTGCTTTTTTCTTTTCCTCTTCTAACGCTAAACGTTCCTCTTCGGCTTTTTTAATGGCTTCATCGGTTTGCTTTTGTTTCTCTAAATTCTCAGCTTCAATGCGAGCGGCTTCATCTTTTGCTTCTTGCAAAGCTTTTTCAGCTTCTGCTTTTGCTTCTTGAGCTTTCTTTTCTGCTTCTTCTAATTGCGCTTTCGCGGCCAAATCTGCATCTTCTTTTTCCTTTTGAGCAAGTTCGGCAAGCTTAGCCGCTTCTTCTGCATCTTTTGCCGCTTTGTCGGCTTTCGCTTTAGCTTGCTCCACATCAGAAAGACACACTTCGTCGGCAACCGTAAAACTGATCTTATTTTCAGTCAAAAAGGATTTCAGGGTGTCAGTGGACAAGGCGTATGCGATGTTTTCAGGGGCTTTCATTCCAGCAAATAAAGCCGTTTCAAAAATACTAACCCCCACTAGCTGGTGACAATTATTCAGTAATGGTGCTGCCCACTGGCCTTCTTTGTATAGGGCTGTGTGAACATAGATATCACCTTGTGATAGGTTTTTTACCGGCTCTAAACGCTGAACAATTGAAGCGGTCTCAGCAGAATCAGTTTTTAGAATCAATTGCTCGCCAAGGGTTTGAGCTTCTTTGCCCAAAGTAATAGGTTCCCCTGTTACATTACTGGCAGACAAAATCGCTAAGCGTTTATCTTCATTTTCGACAATGACAGTTGCCAGTATTTTAGCTGCAGGAGTTACCGAGTTATCGACAATAAACAACGATTTGGCACCATCAATAACTTCAGCGTCGGTGACAAACTGATGGTCATTCACTTTGGTTGCTAGGGCGGATATGGTCTTACCATTTTTGCGTTCTATTTCAACTTGATAGACGTATTCTGCAGAAGCAGAAAAAATCGTCGAACTAAAACCCAGTGTCAGTAGTGCAATCAATTTAGGTGACAAAAACATGCCGATTTCCTTACGTATTTTATTCTGTTGTTTCTTCCGAGTCGGCTTCCTGAGAAACCTTCAGTACCATGACAGTGGCATTGTCTTGGTAATCTTTATCGAGACTATCTACATAGCTAACAATGTGTTCCGCCAATATCTGTGGATCGGATTGATTAAACCGATGACAGATGGCTGCGATGTCTTGTTCTGGAATACTTTCGATTCCATCGCTGGCCAAAAGCACAATATCACCCACTTTTAATGCAATACTATTAATATCAACCATGTCGACGTCGTAACCCATAACAGCCGAAGTTAACTGGTTGCGTTGGGGATGAACGGCAACGTCTTGTTCGGTCATCACACCTTCTTCGACCAACTGCATTAATTCAGATTTTTTTGAATGATCTTGATTAATTCGTTGTAGGGAATTTTCTCTACAAAGCCACAAGGGGCTATCACCAACACTGATAAAATCTAAGTGTTCGCCGGTAAACGCAGCAGCTATTAAGGTTCCCCCCATGCCATTGCATTCGGGATTCTCAACAATGTAGTCAGCTAGATGTTGATTTGTGGCATTTAAACTTAGCTGCAAACGTGTTTCCATTTGCTGCTCTTCACTGTTGCAAAACGCATCATTGAAAGCTTGAAGAATTTGCTGACTAGCAACTTCCCCGTGTACTGCCCCACCCATACCATCTGATAACACTGTTAATGCAAATCCATTGGGCCAAACCAATTTGGTAACACCGTCTTGCTGATAGTCTCGTTTGCCAACGGTTTGAGCCCATCCTACGGAGATTTGTAGCATCATTATTCCCAATTAAAGTTTTGGTCACAAAACGCCACAAACCTTAGGGTCGTTGCGCCAACTTTTAATAGGCTTCCTGTCTGCAATACAGTTTGCCCTGCGACAATTTGCCCATTCACACGATTCAAACTGGAACCATTGCCTGGAGCGACAATAAATTCTCGGTTTTCATCATCATAAATAACCAACAATTGCTGCTTTGAAGTAATTGAGGTATCACCAAAGTTCAAGGTGATACGTTCAGTAGGAGAGCGCGAAATAGCACTTTGACCTGGCCCTACTACCACACTTTTACCTTTTCCAGGACCGTCAACCACCACTAACCATCCACATACAAAGGACTCTGCGCTAGCATTAGATGTATTCCCACCGGCATTAGCAGCAGCGCCCGCCCCACCAAAGTTAATGGAGGTTTTAGGCTCTTCTGCTATAGGTTTGGCTGCCGGTTGCTGCCCTGTAGGTGGAACTGTACCTTGATCTGAGCTACCCGCTGGATTGTTAGCACCCGGAATATTCGCTGGTCGAGTTGGCGGCTCTGGTGAAACAGCCACTCCACCAGGACGCATTGCCGGACCTGAGGATTTCATGTGATTGAATAAGTCGACACTAGGCGGTTGTGTTGCCCCTTCTTTAGGCCCACCAAACTGACCTTGTGGCGGTTTAGTTCCTCCATCAGGAGCCGAGTGAGTTGGTTTGTCATCACTTTTAACGAAACTGGATTCTATTTCCACTGGTTTCCCATCTGGACCACGTCTAAAGCTCATGGTGTATTCTCCTTAATTTTAATCTGCCGCGATTAAGCGGTTCACTAATCTGTCTAAACAATATTGACCAACCAGGTTTAACGCTTTTTCTTCGCGCCCTTGAGCCAAATGCATAAAAAATACTAAAGCGGCTGACATGATTAACGCTAATAAAGTAGTGTTAAACGCAACCCCTAGTTTGATAGTAATCACAGCAACCCAATCTTTGATGGCGTCAGAATCAGATAAAGGTGGCATATCACCAGCACTAGACAATGCCATGGCAATACCAATAACAGTGCCGATGAAACCTAGCGTAGGAATCAGCCAAACCAGATAGCGCACCATGGTGTACTTAAGGTCGACTTCGTGCTGCATTAATTCCAATGAGGAATTCATAAGATTGTTAGCTTGTTCAGTACTTCTGGACAGTTGAAACTGTAAAATAATTCGTTTGATTAGGCGTTGCAGGTAAAAACGACTGCCGAGATTATCGGCTTTAATGGCTTGGTAAATGGGGCCTAAATCTTTAGGGCGATACAGCGCATCTTCATCATCACTGATTAAACCTCGGTTTATCTGGTTAATTTCTTGAGTAGCTCTTTGCCAACGAACCCAGATTTCACCTGCACATACAAAGAAAAACAACCACATGACATTTTGAATAGTGAAAGGATAAGAAGGCCCGCTGCGGTCAAAAAGAATATCCGCCAAACGCATTTCTGTGCTGGTACTAGGTTGCTTTTCTGTTAGTACAAATCCAACAATAATGATTACAAAGGCAATGAATGACATTGCTAGTAACACAACCAGACGATAGTAAGACTCTTCTTTCTCCAAACTGGTCATATACCACGGCTCCTGCTCTTTATTTGATATGCGATCATGATTTCCATTATGCGAAGTTTCGTTTCACCCACCACGATATAATCGTTAGCAGTTAACGTCACAACGTCAAATTGAAGCCATTGACTCCCTTCCCAATAAAATGACCCATATGAAGATCCACAATCCCTGACCTCAATAAAGTCTAGGTTATTGAATGTTAGTTGTAAGTGGTTACGAGAAACACTTGGATCGTTTAAATGAACGTCATTTGTTTGCGCGCAACGACCCACACTAATAACAGTGTCACTAGTAAACATATGAAAAATTATGCACTTTTATACAATGAATATTGGGTTCCAAAATTTATATTAGCGGTAGTTTAAAAGTCGAACAAGCATTAATTTAATGAAGAGCAACAAATACTTAAACGATGGCAAGCTCGAAGTGTTTTTCCTTTAAAGACAATGATATAAGAATTTACCTGAGGATTTTGACATGAGGGGTGGAATTTTACACTAAGCAGCAATTGATTATTTTGCGTACAGTCATATATTTACGGGGCGCAACATAAAAATCGTTCACAGCTAAGTTTATTTGCTTTGTTGATTCGCTTTTCCCCGAAAGCCTGATAGAAAGGTGGCGACAATTACGCTGATAAGAGAAATGTAAAACGCGAACGATATAGTGCTCATTAGCGCTGGAATCTGTTCAGCATTAATTTTACTGTCGCCAAGATAATAGTGCACTAATAAGTTGACTGTACTCATCCCCACTAGATTGCCCACCGTACGCGCTAAATTTAAGGTTGCCGAAGCAACACCTAATTCGCTTTCTTGCACTGCTCCCATGATGGCATTGTTATTTGGAGACGAAAATAAACCAAAGCCAATGCCAATCAGCAGCAAAGAGCCTCCTATGTACGTGGTACCTGTCGCCGTTGTCATTTGCGATAGCACCAAAAATCCGCAGGCAACAATAGCACAACCGAAAGTCGCTAAAAATCGAGGTTGAACTTTGTCAGAAAGCCGCCCTGACATGGGTGCTAAAAAGGCCATAGCAAAGGCTTGTAACAATAAGATTTGACCCGCTTCTGCAGGACTGTAACCTTGCACCACTTGTAAATACAAACTTAGCAGAAATGCTAAGGGAAAATTACTACCGTACATTAACAGTGATGTAATTAATGACATGGAAAAGACTCTGCTTTCCCGAAACATTTGAACGCGAATTAAGGGGGTATGATGCTGACTTTGGTGGTAAACAAATAAAATCATTGTGAGTACTGAAAAAATCAACAGTAAAAAACCATGGAGTTTAGGAAGAGAACTAAAACCGAATACTAGTGAAGTAGAAGAAACGGCAAAAATAAAACTTCCTCGCCAATCAAATGAAGCAATATGTTCATTTTTCCATTCGCCGTGCAATCCCCATTTAATTAACCCTAAGAGGATCACAATTAACGGAAGTTGAAATAAAAACACCGCTCGCCAACTCCACATTTCAGTGAGTAAGCCGCCAATAGCGGGTGCTAGTGTTAAACCAATATAAACACAAGCTGCCGCCAAACCAAGGGCAGCACCGCGCTTATGGGAAGGGGTTACTGAGGTTAGAATAGCCACCCCGGTTCCAAAAATCATCGCCGAAGCCGCACCTTGAACAAACCGCCAAAACAGTACCCACTCCACCTGTTGGCCTAAAGCACACATCAAAGAAGTAAAAGCGTTTAACGCCAAACCAATGGTATAAATACGTTTTCGACCGTAATTGTCAGCCAATTTGCCAAATGGCAACATGAAAACCACGCTACTGAGCAGAAAAAGTGTAGGCAACCAACTCACCATTTTCGCGTTTGCGTGCAAGTCTGCAGCTAAGTTGGGGATTGCGACATTAACCGACGCCATGCCTAATGGCCCAATAAAAGAACCAAGACAAACGACAATGAGAGCGACTGTGGTTACGGGGAGCTTGTTCAAAAACTTAGTTTACCTACTGCAAAAAATCGTAAAAAAGATCATACTGAACATCCATGACTTGTACAGTAATTCTAAGATCCATTTAATATAATGCCTTAGTTAACAATATAGCCAACACCGGAAAATATTAAATCGGCTTCTGCTGTTGGCCTGTCATAGTATTTACAATAGTATGAGCTGAAGCACGTTATTAATTCGACAAGCAATTCCTTTGCTGAAATAGAGATAAATTTCATATGGATTACAACCACGAACACAAGGCAGACCGAATAGGCTGGATAAGAGCCGTTGTTTTAGGCGCTAATGATGGCATAGTCTCAACGGCAAGTCTGATTGTTGGTATCGCCGCTTCACAAGTGGCCCCGGAACATTTATTTATTGTGGGTTTGGCCGCATTGGTAGCTGGAGCCATGTCGATGGCCGCAGGGGAATTTGTATCTGTAAGTTCGCAAACCGACATAGAACACGCCGAAATCTCGTTAGAACAAAAACATATTGATCGCCACTGGGCGGCAGAAGAAAAAGAACTTGCCAACATTTATGTAGAACGAGGTTTAGAAGGTGATTTAGCCATGCAAGTTGCCAAACAGTTGATGGCTAAAGATGCCATAGGTAGTCATGTTAGAGATGAACTAGGTATTACTGAACAATCCCAAGGCAACCCTTTTCAAGCCGCGTTGTTTTCAGCACTGTCATTTACCGCAGGAGCACTTTTACCTTTATTAACCGTGTTAGTGGTCAATGGCTCTTTGTTAATCCCTTCAATAGTGATCGTTTCATTGTTGTCATTGGTATTATTAGGAAGCGTGTCTGCCAAAATTGGTGGAGCCTCCATTTTTAAAGGTTCACTGCGCGTGCTTATTTGGGGCTCATTGGCTATGGCGGTATCCATTGCTGTTGGTAATATATTTCAAGTCTCTGGGTAAAAGCACACTGCCAACAGTCGACAAACTCTACTCGCGAAAGGTATTAAATGAAAAAGATCCTATGTGTAATTTTGCTTGGCTTGCTGATAAATGCCTGCTCAAACAACAGTTGGCGTACGGCAAGTAGAGAATCTGCGGGGATTGCACCTAAGCCCGAACTAATTAAAGATGCGGTGATTGAAGTCTATGCAGCAGATGCATACAGTTGGCGTGGTTGGTTTGCCGTACATACTTGGATCGCTATAAAAACCGAAAATGCAGCGGACTACACGGTATATGAGGTGGTCGGTTGGCGTGTCAAAAGTGGGCTGCCTGCGTTACGCAGATACCAAACCCCTATTCCCGATCGATTTTGGTATGGCGCAAAACCTGAAAAGCTGCTGTCCATTCAAGGTGAAAAAGCCAACACACTGATCCCCAAAATATCAGCAGCTATCGAACGCTACCCTTGGGCAAATGAATATACAGTATTCCCTGGTCCCAACAGTAATACCTTTCCTGCTTGGATTGCCCTGCAAGTACCCGAATTAGAGTTGAGTATGCCATTTAATGCCATTGGCAGTGGCTATGCCGATTAGGCAATCCTAGATACGCCAAACTATAGGCTAGATTGAAGTTCTTTGTTGGTGACGTATTGTTGTACCTTAGATAATAAAGCTTCTCGCGAGAAAGGTTTTCCCAAATGGGCGGTAAACCCCAGCTTTTCATAATGGGCGACTTCTTCTGCAAAAACGTTCGCCGTTAACGCGATTACAGGTAAACCAATCCATTGTTTATTCTTACGTAGTGCTTTCAGGGCACTACAACCATCCATAATCGGCATCTGAATATCCATTAAAACTAAATCAAAATTCTGCCGAGCAAGGAAATCTAGAGACTCTTGACCATTGTTAGCAACGGTCACAATCATATGGCTTTGCTCTAACATGCTTTTAGCAATTTGCTGGTTAATCAGGTTATCTTCTACCAGTAAAATACGTCTATTGGTTAGATTTTGTTTGAAATCAATTTGTGGGACTTCTATGCGTTGTTCTTTGGCGAGAGGAAGCTGCAACATAAAACTAAATTCAGTTCCCTTTGCTAACTCACTTTTCACCTTGATAGCAGACCCCATGGCTTCAACTAGTTGTTTAACAATAGAAAGCCCTAAACCTGTTCCACCATACTTTCGCGTTATGCTTTCATCAACCTGAGTAAATTTGTTAAACAGGTTTTTAATTGACTTGCTTTCGATTCCGACTCCCGTATCTAGCACCGATACTTTTACTTTTGCAAAATCATCATTTGTTACCAGTTTAACTGTTACACCCACGCTTCCGGTATGCGTAAACTTGACTGCATTTGAGGTCAAATTCATTAATATTTGCATAACGCGAGTTGGGTCGCCCATTACCCTAATATTCTGCTTACCCAAAATCTTAGTATGTAACTCAATATTTTTAATATCAGCCTGACTCGAAAATAAATTTTCAACTTGAGTGAGAATATCTTCAAAGCAAAAATGGTGATTTTCTAGTTTAAAATGGCCAGATTCAATCTTAGATAAATCGAGAACATCGTTAACTATTTGCATTAACAGTTTGGCGGAAAAGTTAGCCCGATTTAAGTATTCGGTTTGTTGTTTGTCTAACTTAGTATGCAAACACAAATCTAACAGCCCTAGAACGCCGTTTATTGGCGTGCGGATTTCATGTGACATATTAGCTAAAAACTGAGATTTAGTTTGGTTTGCCTGTTCTGCTAGGACTCTTGCTCGTTGGGCTTTTAATTCTAAATTTTTACTTTTAGTAATATCATTGTAGAAAATAAGCACACCAATCAAGTCTTGTTTTTTAGAATGTAGGGCTACGTGAGTTACTTCTTTATATTTAACTTGGGCATCTTCTTGAGCCGTGTTTTCTTGGCTTTCTTTTTCCTGGCTTTCTTTTTCTTGGCTTTCTTTTTCCTGGTAATGAATATCAGTTTCATCGCCATAGAGGATGCGTCGATCGATATTTACGATCTTTTTGGCGTGCTCTTCATTGCTGATATCAAAATCAGTTTTTCCTTTCAATTGATTGATATTCTCTACTTTAGCGTCGTCAATAAAGGCATGGTTTGCACCTAAATATCGTAATTGTTTATCTTTCCATGAAATCCCATAGGGTAAGTGATTAATAACCGTTTGAAAGATAGCCTCTGAGTGTTCAATTTTATTGGTTTGACTATCAATAGTAGTTTGTTTATCAAGTAATAACGTTTGTAAATAATGTAAAAAGTGCTGAATCAAAAACAAAACAATACTTATGATAAATACATAGGTCAGTAATGCTGTAATCCAAGCAGTTACACTTAAACTGTAAGCACTTTGTCTTACTGAAAACTCAAATTCACTTAGCCACATTAGGTTCATGTAATAAAATAAAAACATACCACCAGAGATAGCAATAGCAACCGCCACTCTCATACTGAGCATGAAACTACTAAATATAGACGCAGCCATAATCAGGTAGATTCCATTTCCGGCTAGGCCAAATGTGTGAATTCCTGCAAACCCCATAATAAAAAATAGGCAGGTAACTAAACTCGCTTTTAAATTGTTGGTTAAGCGAGTTCGAAACAAATAAAAACTCAATAGCACACAGGTGCTGGCAATATGCACCCACATCACCGGCAGAAAACCAATTTCAGGGACACGAGAAAGGGAACCAGCTAACGCAACACCAGCAAATGCCATGGTGGCCATCAAAACGGTATTTGTTAGTTTCTCACGAATATATTCAATGGAACTATCTTGAGACTCTAAAGACATAGAGATTCATTAGCTTTTATAATAATTGGACAATATTATGTTGTGTCGGAACCCCATTAAAACCTTGTCTGTACTTAAAGTGTATTAGACTTTTGTATAATAACCGAAGCAGGATTTACCGAATAAGGTTTATATATGGCACTTATCGATTTGAGCTTAGCAAATCCACAACTGCCCAAGAGAGCGTCCACCAACGCTAACCTAATTAGCAGCGGCCAGGTTTTATACTAGGAGTCTGCAAGGGAAGTTAGTCAACGGCGATTAGACGTTGACTAAACATAATACATATCCCACGGTGTAAGCCGCCAATAGGTGCACGATATATTTACTGTAACTAACAAAAGTCAGTTCTTTCACACGACTCATGGCCACAATCCCTGCCGCTGAACCTATCACCAACATTGATCCTCCCACGCCAACTGCGTAGGTAAGGGATAACCATTGAATATTGGTTAACTCCGGCTGAGCTTTAAGTAAGGCTGCGGTCAATGGCACGTTATCTAAAAAGGCTGATAAGATCCCCACCAAGTAGTTGGAATAATCAGGATCCACCATAAAGTAGATATTGGTCATCCAAATTAATACCCCGATTTCTTTAAGAGAACCAACTATCAACAATATCCCTAGGAAGAACATTAAAGTATCAAATTGAATTTTACGGACATAATCCAATAAATGAATTTCGTACTTAAATTTATTCACCATTCCACCGATTAGGAACATCACCGACAAGCCTAATAAAAAGGTCAAAACCGGCGGGATTTCAAACAATAAATTAAACAGCATGGTGCAACATATGGTGCTAAAAAATAGCCCAGCGATAACAAAATCTAAGGATTTAAACTTTTCACTGCCAATGGTTGCTTCTACTCTGCGGTTTTTGCCAAAGCTCATCAATATTGCCAACACAATCACCCCAGACACAGCGGGTAAAACTAAGCCTAACAATTCAACTATAGAGACATGTTTTTCACTGAATATCATTAGTGTCGTCACATCCCCGGTTATCAAAACAACCCCACCGGAGTTCACGGCGAATATAATTAAAACACAGAGTTTTACTTTTTCTGCCACGTTCAATTTGAACGCTAGTATCACACTGATGGAAACGAGAGTGGCAGTAATATTGTCGCACAACATCGACAACACTAGCGCAAACAGAGCC
Organism: Aliiglaciecola sp.; assembly: GCF_039982535.1. Taxonomy (NCBI): domain Bacteria; kingdom Pseudomonadati; phylum Pseudomonadota; class Gammaproteobacteria; order Alteromonadales; family Alteromonadaceae; genus Aliiglaciecola; species Aliiglaciecola sp. The sequence goes on along the minus strand of NZ_JBDWYG010000017.1, from coordinate 198,989 downwards.
ACCAGCAAGGTCAATTTCCTCAACGACAATTCACCAGGTAAGAGTCGATTAACCATAGCGCCTATCAATCCTCTGGCATTAAGGTAAGCCACAAAAGTCATAGTCGCCATGAGGAACAGCCACAGTTTGGCTATATCGAGTAAATTTTCGTTCAGCGCATTTTCTATCTCGGCCTGCCCAGAACCGTGACCTCGAATGAACAACAAGCACCATACTAAACACCCTAAAAACAGGGTAGTTTTTGCTTTATTGATATGGGTAACTTCTTCAAAGACGATGGATAACAAGGCCAAAATAGCCAAGCCAATAATGGATATTTCAAACATATCGAACATGATGTGCGTTCCAGAATACTAACAATAGAATATGCGCCCCATTGCAGGACACTAAAATAACGCGGGAATTATAGCGTAAAGAGGCAGTTGGGTACTATTTTTTTAGAAAATGTTGAGTAATTAATTCAAGCATAAAGAGTATTTTATGATTGGATAGTTGGCGGTAGTCGAAGTACGGGCACACAATTATCCGATGGCTTAGGTCAATGGCAAATTCTTGGTTAATCCACTCAAGAGTATTGGGTAAATCTAACGACTTTGCATAGGTGCGCCCCATAATAATCTGCAACGTATCGGATTGTTCAAATTTAGGTGGCGTAAACCACAAGGCGGTATGACTGCCGGATTGCAACAGCTCTTCATCACGATATTGTTGCCAAGTCGAATAACGCTGGTCAACTCCATGAAAATGCCCCAACAGCGGAAATAGCAACTTGGCATACACATTAAATACCTTTCGCCAACCGTTACCGCACGCCTGCCCAATGGCGTAAATTTCACCTTTTTGAAGGGGGTATAGTTCTTGTTCCTGTACTTCAAAGGAAAAGCTCGGGCGATTTTGGGTATACACATTAATCAGCGCATCCTTATCACCCAATCCAGTTAGTGCCGTTAGCTTGTTTCTTGTCATAAGATCCTTTAAAAAATCAATAATCCAACCTATTGAGAGTTATTCTACTTCAATAAAAGGTGACAACATCTTTTTAATCTGTAGCTTACCGCTAGTGGATTCGTAATCTTGCCCATCGACTATGTTTTGCGCTAAGGTAAAAAACGGCATAAACATAAAGTTACCATCCACTTTTTTATGGATAATTATGCTCTCATTTTCATCAATGGTTTGACGCCAAACGGCTCTAACATCCGACCAAAACTGCTCTGATTTATTCCAGTATGTATTGCCAGCGCTAAAATCATGATCAACTATAAGCTCATAACGGGCTAGTCCTAACTCTTTAGCTAGATAGGGCGTTTGCGCGGTTATCTTGCCGTCAGAATCCAAAGCAAGTTTATAGTTTTCTTCTTCTTGCACCCAACCACTGGGTAAAATCGTATGTCGGTTTGTGCCTTCTAACACCTGATAATCATTTCTGACACTGCTTTCACGACGAGGCAATGGACGCCATGTTTTCGCGCTCAACCAAGTGGAAAAATTATCGTTATGTTGCCATTTACCAAAGGATTCGTAACGTGGGGAATCATCGACCTGAAATACTGACTGCGACCAAGTACCTTTAACCATTTTGCGGCCAAATTTTTTGTGCTGCCATTTGTTATGTCCTGTATATACAAATAAATCACGCTTTTGGAATTGCCAATCTTGTCGCCAATGTTTCATTACCATAGGCTCAGAAGTCGTTCCATCCTCTTGGATAAAATACATCACCATAACATGTTGTAAACTGATGAAATCACCTTTGTCTTCGGCCACATAGACATATTCGGTTCCCCACGACTGATATGGACGACTAGGCAAATAGCCAGGAGTAAAACCAACTGTTTCAAGAAAGTCGAAGCTAACTCGATATGGGCCAGCCATAGCTAAAATAGCTCGTCGATCTTTTTCAAAGTCACTAATACCCTCTTGTTGCAAAGATAACCAACCTGAATGAGGTTCAGTATCAAGGGTTATAGGCACACCTTTGCTGGTTCCACCTCGAGGTAGAAAATCGCAGTTATCGATAAATGACCAGCTAAAAATAAACTGGCTTTGTTGATCACAAAGGGGGTTTCCATCACTTTTTCCAGTATCGGCATTGGTAGTAAATGACAGCATGATAAAAATAAACACCAGTGTAAACGTATGAATGGTTGAGGAGGATTGACTATTTTTCATGAGCTTTCTCTTTTTCGATGATGTCTCTAATGACGTAGTTTTTGTCTAAGATATATATCAGATATTATTTTGACTATTGACCAAATTGGTTAATATTCGAATATTTTTGAGCAAATCGTGACGATGGGGGTATTCAGAATGAGTGCGTTGCAACATGGCTAAAGCAGCGCCATAGTCCTGTTGGTCAATATATAATTGAGCTCTACCTAATTTAGCAGGGAGTGCCACAGCGTCTAGGGTTTCCGCTCGTTGATAATAGAGATCAGCCTCAGCAAAAAATGCACTATTTGTCTTTAATTTTGCTAACGCCAAAAGCGCATCACCATTTCCAGGATCGGATTTGATCCCTTTTATCCATAGCCGTTCGGCTAACGGTAGATTTTGATTTTTCTGTGCGACCAGCCCTTGATAGTAAAATAATCGACTGCGTTTAGAATTTGCTGGTTCAGTGACAAGTTCGGATACACCTTGCAGTAACTCATTGAGATAAACCCACTCTCGTTGAGAGGCTAACCAATGTAGAAGTTTGTCCGTTTCAACAAAACTTAGCTGCTGATCTTGCAACATCATTAGGCTCAAAGCCAATGCTCGTTTATAGTTTTTCGACTGAATATTTAATTGCATCCCCATTTGCCGAGCTTGCTTGCTGTTATCACCCAACCTTAAGGCTACCTCTATACTGCTTAGCGCTGTGTTTTTATCACCAGAATGCATGGCTAAATTGGCTCTTTGTAGCCAAAACTGACGGTTTTCAGGGTGCTTGTCTAGCATACCAGAGAGGAGATTACGTGCAGCGGCATGTTGATCACTTTGTACAAAAGCAAATAACAATCCTTGACGGATATCATCATTTTCAGGCGCTAGCATAAGCGCTTGTTGATAGGCCGCGATAGCGCTTTGAGGATCATTGTTTTGCATATTTAAATAACCCAACTGAGCAAAGTGGGTTGCCCCCGAAGCCCCTAAACTCATCGCTTGACTGAGGGATTTTTGCGCTTCTTGCGTTTTATCTAATGATTGATTGACGGTGGCTAAAGCAAGATGCCCTCGAATTAACTCTGGCATTTCTTGCAATACCGTTTTTAATATTGCTTCAGCCTCGCGCCATTGATTTTGTTGCATCCATAACTGCGCTTCTAACAATAACAAAGCTGGACTTTTCGCCTCTTGATATTGTTCTAATATCGTGAGCGCAGCTGCATAATCATTATTTAGCAGCAAAGGTTTAAGACTTTGTGCTATCGGGTACTCCTGGGCAGTAATTTTTGTTTCACGTTGTAAAAAAGGGGTATTGATTGAAGGCAATACAACAGGAACTTTGCTTAAGTCAATTGGTTGGGCATTCAGATTACTTTGAAAGCTTGCCCAACACGTCATCAAGACTAAATAGCGTTGAAGTGATTTCATGAGTCCGCAAACTCCAAAGGCCAATTGAAACTCGCTCGTACCGCAATTCCGTCCTTTCTTGGAATACTAAAGCGTGCTTGTTTAACCAGTTTTTTGATTGCAACATTAAGTTCAGGGTATTTATTTTGCTTAATATTTTTCAACAATACGCTTCCTTGCTCATCAATAAGAACGGCTAACTCAACTGCAGCATTAGTCACACCTTGCCGCTTCAAACTATCCGGAAATTTAATTTTTAGCTCAGTTAATAGTTTCGGCATTTCGTCTAAATCAGACAAACCAAAGGCTTGCCAATCAAAACTCAGCATGTCCAAAAGGTTATTTTGACTATTATGAATCTTGACCTCAGGTAACTCAGAAATTTGTATATCTTGCAACGTGTCCGTATATTGAATTTCCATATTCGCTCCTTCTCCATCCACCGATAATTGAATGTTGGGTGCACTATTTATTTGAGATTTTAGTTGCTGACGCTTTGGTGTTGGAGGCGGAGGTAAAACTGCTAAATTTACCTTTCTAATGGTTAATCCAGTTTGCAAACCTGGATTTTGAATCAGCACATTTAATACAACACTAACTAAACTTGCGATTAACAAAGAGGCCAATAGTGGCGCTATTAAAAAGCGTTTAAACAAACTTTTCATAATCATTTCAATTTCCCTGAGTAGCTATATTTACCTGTGTAGCACCCGCTAATTTAGCCTGATCGATAACCTTTACTAACTGCTCAGTCATCACCCTTTTGTCTGCTTGAATCACTACAGCCATTTGCTTTTGTTTAAGCAGTTGAACAACCGTAGCTCTAACCCCAGACACACCAATATTAGTGTTGTCATACATCACTTCACCTTCTGCGGTAATTGCAATTAGGATCACATTTTGTTTTAACTGTTGGCTGGAAACGGCTTGAGGTTTATCAACTTCCACTCCTGTTTCTCTAACAAACACCGTTGTAACAATAAAAAAAATCAACAAAATAAACACCACATCTAAAAGTGGCGACAAATCAATATTTTGCGGTGGTTGCGTTAATTGTTGCTCCAACTTACTGCGCATTTCTCATTTCCAATCGCTGTTGCTTACGTTGTAAAGCAGATAGCATCACCCACCCTGGAATGACCATTAATAGACCCACTTGCGTTGTCAACATGGCATCGGCGATTGAGCGACTAAGCAACTCTTGAATATCCATGCCACCTCTGGCCATTTGGGAAAATGTTTGTAGCAAACCAATAATAGTTCCAAGTAAACCAAGTAGTGGCAAGGCGCTTAACATTGCTGGCAAGGTGTGCAACCAACTCGATGTTTTAGATAATCCCGCGGGTGTGGATTCACGGACAATAATCAAACCTAACAAAATGCTATAACACAGCAGTGCTAAGCCTAAAATTAGCCAGATTATTGGATTACTTAACGCCTGTTGTATGGGATTCATATACAGTTCCTATTCTTATTTAAGCTGCTTGTGTTTGAAATTCAGCTTGCTCACGTTCATTCACTGATAATTTGCCCAGTCGTATCGCTGTCGTATCCAACTGAGTATTATGATTACGAATAAAGCGACTAAGCAACGCATGAATAACCAGCGCGGGTATTGCAACGACTAAACCTAATTCAGTTGTAATCAATGCTTTGGAAATGCCACCGGAAACAATAGCCGGATCGCCGGTACCAAATAAACTCATCATTTTAAAGGTTTCAATCATTCCAGAAACCGTCCCAAGCAAACCGATCAAGGGAGCAACAGCTGCGGTGATTGCTACCGCCCCCAAATTCGATTGTAGTTTTTGTCGATACTCCAATAAAAATGCCAATAGTTTATTATCTCGCTCTTCGCCGCTGGCACTAGAAAGCGCGATATAGACCAATTCCTTTTGAGCCCCTTTTAATTTAGCTAATAGCGCTGTCAATTGCGCCAATACCTTAGGTGATGTTTGCAGTAGCTCTATCCGTTCTGCCAACATGGGTTGTAGCTTTGGTAAACGATATAGCTGAACACTTTTATAGATTCCAATTATCAGCGCAAATAAACCGAAGCCAACAATTGGTATAACCCAAATCCCCCCGCGTATTAGGTGCTGGCTTGGGGTTTCCTGTTGCTGTTGTTGTTTCACAACGGAGCCGAGAGTAGGGTCAAAAGTAATAACACCGCTTTGCGACTCGTACAGTGTCATTATCTGTGCTGCATCATCTGTTTCAAAAAACAACTGCACTTGATTTTCTTTATCTAGTAGACCTGTTTGATGAGTGTCTTTGATTAAAAACCATTTCACCGGACCGGCTTGCAATACATTGGCATTAACATATTGCCCACTGGGTAATATGATTTGCTGTTCTAACCATTGCAACTTGAGTGAGTCTGCTTGTTGTTGGGCAACTGTCTGTAAATATTGTTGAGAATTGGCTAGACCTAAGCTCATCGAAGTCAATCGTTCCAGAGAGACGCCGTACCTTTGCGCAACATCCATTAACATATTATGTTGGTAATTTTCTTGTCGTTGCCATTCATCCACACGCGAAGTGATTTTCGACATTGCTAAAGTCTGATCGTCTAGTACTCTGCGTTTTGCCGCAGCTTGTTGCCTAAGGGCCAACACCTGCTTTTGTTGTTTTTGAATTTCTGCCGCCAAAGCATGTGATTCCTTTGCAATACTCGACTCTAAAAGCGTCAGTCTATGCTGCGCGTCTCGTATGTCTTGCATTAAACTTTTGGCAACCGCCTCTTGTGCAACTGCGGCGTGCTCCGCAAAAGCTAAAAACAACAACAAACCTATCCAAAATCTACTTTTCATTTTGTTCAGTACCTATTGTGAGTGGCAATCGAATAAGTTGTGCTTGGTTAACATTTTCAATTGCTTTCACAAAATCGAGCAAAATAGAGGGAGACAAATCTGTTCCTTGATGTTGCCATTGCCAGCCTCGAGGGCTGCTGTAGCCACTCCCCCAAAACTGCCCATCCTGACTCACATACCACCCTTTTGATGTGCCTAAATATACCTGCTCTACTTGTACTTCAACTTGATTGTCAAACGTCATACTAGTTTGATAAGTGACAATTCGATTGTTGTACTTCTGCATGCTATCTAGCAGAAAAAGCTGTTTTTCAAGACGTTCGTTGTTATCCGTCAAGGACGTGAGCAACACCAGCTCAGTTTCCCATTGTTGCTTGAGTGGAGGTGGGAGTTGTGGATAGATGCGTAAAAGGTGTTGTTTCACGTTTGCCAGTTGTATAGAAACGCCAGCTTGAGTTTGCTCCAGTTCAGTCTGTTGCTTAAGCAATGCTAAACGTTGCTTATCTATTTCATCAGTATCTTCTAAATCTTCTGCCAATAAGGTGTTAAGGGTGTGGCTCTGAGCCTTTAATAATTGTAACTGTTGTTTTAACAAAGGCTTACGTTCTTGCCAATTGGCCTTAATAGTAGATATCTGCTGTTCTAACTGAACCCATTGTTGGGTCAGTTTATCTAGATCAGACGGGCTTGCGGACGCAGTGCAACAAAATAACCAACACGTATTAAATACTAAGACTCGCATATTGACCTATTTGAGATAGTTGAAATAAGAGAATGATAAAACAACATGATACATGCAAATGATAACGATTACCATTTAGATTTAAGGGTGTTTTATTTATTTTTACGGACATACAAAACTAAAGCATCCTGCACAATATGGCAGTCATAATCTCGTTCAATTTCAAGCTTTAGGTGTTTCCAATGTGGATGATTAAATTCGGTGATATCGCCAGTTTCAGAATCGATAATATGGCCATGAGTCCCCTGATCCGTAAGTTCATAAATTAATGAACTTTCATCAAAGTGATGTTTAATTGTTATGCCGGAATCAAAAAACTGTCCTAGAATTCGATGCACTGAGGCCAAACTGACAGAACTATCATGTTTAAGTAAATAGCGATATATTTGGTCAGCAGACAAATGTGAATCTTGATGTTTTTGAAACACTTCTAGCATCACGAGACGCTGGCTAGTGACCTTTAACCCTGCTTTTTTTAACAATAACTGATTAGATTGATTGGTTTCTATTTTTGTCTGCATTTTTATAGCACTCCAATGTTCAGTTTAGGCTTCCTTGCCCATGAACTATCCTTTTTTCTGCCGTTATAGACTGTCAAATCTGTACTTAGAATGCATAACTTAAGTTTACAGCAAATTCCCTACCCGGTTCGTTGAAGCGTTGAATCCCATTTTCCGACACTCCGCCAAAGAAGCCTCCTGTGCCCTCTCGGACCAATCTAACCCGTTGCCAGGTTGTATATTCTTCATTAAATAAATTGGTAATGTTGGCACGTAGCACAAGGTTATTGGTTATTTCGTAAAAGGCACTCAAATCTAAGACAATGGCACTTTCACTATAAAAAGTAGCGGAAAAATACTCTTGTTCATCTTTGCCATCGATAAACCTAGCAAATACTGAGCCTCCCCATTGTTGTGAAGGTACACGATAATTAAGCCCCAATACCGTTGTATCCGGAGCAATACTCTCTAATTCATCGCCCTCCGAGTAAGTTGCGTCTACATTGCTTTCAATAGAACCTTCTACAGAATTTCTATATTCGCCACTTGTGTGAGAATGAGATAACGTCACTAACAAACCTTGGGAAAGTTGATAGCCCGCATCAAGTTCATAACCTGTCACTTTTACTTTACCTACATTGGTTGGTACTCCCCAAGTGTCTTCTGAAATCTGAGAAACCGTCCAACATGAGTCGTCTACTACCGCCTCTGCACATTGCGGCAGCCACCAATTGGAACTCGCTTGCGTGATAGGTTCATCGAAACTACGTGATTGATTTAAATTAATAATAAAATCATCATAATCAGCACGGAATACTGAAAGGTTAACGTAGCCATTATCTCCTTGCCATTGATAAGCTAATTCATAGTTAGTGGCAGTTTCTGCATCAAGGTTAGGGTTAGTAACCGTATCCAGATCTGTCTCAGTGCGGCCATTAGCAACATAACTCACACTGCCGTTTTCATCCACTACACGAACGCTGTCTTCTAATACACTAGTAGCATTGGTATTCAAGTATAACTGCTGAGTAGTGGGTGCTTTAAATCCCGTGCCTATACTGGCAGTTAAACTGTGATTTGGAATAAACTCGTACCTTAAATTCGCAGCCCATGTGAGAGCGCTAAATTCTAAGTCGTTAACACTATTACCAGTTTGATCGATAAAATCATCAGACGTTTTAGGGGAATAACTGACGTTGTCGTAGCGAATACCACCTTGAAAGGTGAATTGCTCATTAAGCTCTATTTTATCCGTAATATAGAGTGACCAAATATCACTTTCTGTATTAGGAACCCATGCAGGATCGATAATAGGGTAGCCTGCACGAAATCCGCTATCCTCGGTTTCCCCTAAATAACGTTTATCGTATAGTTGGTTATCTACTTCCTTAGCTTCTATTGCGATACCATAGGCAACAAAATGGTTTGTCTTAGATACAAATATATCCTTAGAGAAGTCGAGATTAACGCTATCCATTTCCTGCTCGTAATAACGATCTTCATCTCTTAAATAATCACTATATAAAAACTTAGTTGAACCGTGGGTGTCGACTTTTTGATGATTTATTTTCAGTGCAGCTGTATCAAATAAGAAATTGTTACCTTGATAGTCATAGAACATGCCTAATCTCGTCCGATTAGATTCATCGAACGTAGAAAAATTGTAGTAGCTGGTAGACTCACGAGATAGCGGTGTGCCCACGTTTTCACTTTCGAACTTTTCAAATACCAAACCAATCTGATGATTTTCATCGATTTGAAAGCCAAGCTTTGCTAACACATTCAATTTATCAGAATCGAAGGGATCCGCTTGCCCTCTAGATGATCCTTCCACATCTTCGCCATTTTCGTGGGTTTTGGTTTCGCTGCCGTTTCGCTTTGTAACAACTAATAGGCCTTCTAAATCACCTATGCGTTTGGCTAATGTTAAGCTAGCTAAGGTTTCATTGTTCCGACCATCAAAACCTAATTTGATATTGCCCGCGAAATCATCGCCACTTGCTGATAGGAAGTCGTCGGCATCTTTAGTGGTATACATTACTGCACCACCTAAGGCACCGCTTCCGGCCATCACTGAGCTAGCACCCTTTATGACTTCTATACTTTTAACACTTTCAGGTTCTATAGCATTGCGCGTAGAGCTAAACATACCATAGCGGCTATACGTTGTAGGATTGAGACTCTCCCCTTGAGACAACCCATCGATAGTAATAGCCACTGCATCGCCTTCCATGCCGCGAATATTAAAACCATTATCACCAAAACGGTTTCCTGTGTTGTTCACGTTAACACCGGGAATATATCTCACAGTGTCATACACATCTTGAATCATTTCAGCATCGATTTGCTGAGCATCAATCACTTTTAAGGACGCTTCATGTTGGACTTCTGATTCACTTGCAACCTTAGTAACCGACAAGGTTTCTTGAGCTAATAAGGATGGTGACAAGGCCAAAGTAACAGCAGCTGTCACTATATTAAGTTTAATTTTCATTTTCTCTCCATGCGTTAATACTAATGCAAATGATTTTTATTCACCAAGTTAGGTGTTATTTCAGTAAGCATTAAGTTTTTCTTATAATTGAGCCGTACTAAGTAAATTAAATTTGAGGTTTTAGTGTTTCTACAAGTTCACGGATTCTAGGTTCCAATGGACTGGCTTATATTTATCTGACCTAATTCACCTTTTGCTGGTAATTGAATAGGTTTCTGCATGTCACGGGTATCGAAATGTATTTTTTGATAGTCATGCCCGCCTCCCTCTCGAGCAGCTTCAACATGCAATATAAATTCACCTGGTTTTACGGATTCTCCTTGGTTATTTAAACCATCCCAACTTAAGTGGTACTTTCCTGGTAATCGAGTAGGCCTAGCTACGGCATCGAGTAAGCCAGGAAGCTTGCGGCCAACCCGTCTCCACCAACGATTGTTTTCTTTCGCCCAGCGTTCACTTTCCCCCAATAACAATAGCTGACGGAGCGTGTTGTTATTAGAGTCCGAAATCCACAGAGCTAAGTAAGGTCGGTGATATTTAGCGGTATCAAAACTAGGGATCTGATATTCGATATTTAGGCTTTCCTTAGCCTGATTGTCTTCCTGCCAAGGTGTTGGTACAAATTGATGCCATCCACCTGAAGTCACGACTATGCCTTCACTTCGCACTAACGCTTCTACCCCCTGCAACTTGTTCACCCATTCGATACCTTTACTAGCGGATTGCGTACTTAGCGCCGTGGCAACAGCATCTGCGGTTGTGGCATTCTTTGCTATAACGATCGCGCTGGGTGCACTATCCATCGGCCACCCCTGATCGGGGTCGAGGATATGGCTAAATTTTCTACGCTCTATTTCATAAAAACGACTCTGATGGCCACTGGATGCAACTGCGTGATGCGAAATTTCAATATAACGATTAACAAGGTTATCTGCATAGTTCCCCAGGCCAACTTTCCAATGATGTTGCTTATCAGGCACTCCATAGAATGAAATATCTCCACCGATATCGAGTTTGATGCCTGTGGCAGAAGGTAATAACTTACGCAAAATACCCATGCCAGTATCGATAATATATCCCTTAGCCAACCCTGCTGGATCCAGTTGTATATCGCTGGCTAAATGCACTTTATCCATGTGAAATGAAATCGGATTTTCACGCTTTTGAATTGCTCTCGCGAGATAACGCATTTCTACTCTATCGAGCAGTTTTTGAGTATTCTCAGCTTCAACCCAACGCTGTCGAATGCCCCCCATTCGACAACTAAACTTACCTTCAGACTGGTTATGCCATTGCTCACACAATTGCAAAACGTCGGTGAGTTCATTTGAGCGTTGCGAAATAACTAACGTTTGATTTAATTGATTGATTTCACTGTCTTCTAACCAAGTAGACAACTTTCCCTCTAAAGCCTGAATGTTATTCACCAACTCATCTAAGGCTCGATTAACCTGCGTTCTGTCGGCACCATAAATGGTGATATCCATTGATGTGCCCAAAACATTGTCGAAGTGAAATTGGTGACTTGCCAAACTTGTAAAACTGTAAAGTCCTACGCACAAAACCACGGGTTTTATAACACCGCGTAAAGCTATTTTAAGGCGACTAATCACGAGTTGTAGCAACTGTTAAGTTATTTTTATTTGTTTTAACTTTCCGCTTCCGCGGCTCTGGCATCGCTTCTTCCAGGCTGACTATGTCATCTTGATTGGTATCCCATCGGGCAAAGATGCGATGGCCGGATGTTTGATATTCGGCAATCGTCATTTTGCCATCTTCGTTTTTATCTAGTACCTTGAAACGCACATGGGTCTGTTTAATGGCCGCCGTTCGCGTTTTAGCAATTTGCGTATCCAAGCGATTTTGATATTCAAAAAGATATTCGGCTGCGCTAACCCAGCCATCTCCATTTTCGTCAGTGAGATTGAAGGTCGCTTGGCGCTGTTGATTGTGCTCCTGTTGGGTAACGACTTCGTCTTGGTTGAGGTCGTACTTAACCAACATACCTTCTTGATTGTGAGTGGTAGGCATTTTTAAAATTCGTTGAGCAAAGCGCAGTTGGCTTTCTCTTTTTTGCTCTTTTTCCTCTTGGGTTAAGGTACCTTCCTGTTTGCTTTTCCTGCTTTTTTTAGTGTCAGGATCGTGTTGATCTATACGATTATCTTTATTGGTATCGTAATGACTAAAATTGCGTTCCCCAGATGCTTTATATTCAGCCCATTCCAAACGGTCGTTTTGGTTTTTATCTAACGCTTTAAAGCGTACCTTTGTTTGACGAATTTGGGATTTTCTATCTTCTTTTAGCTGCGCATCCAGTTTATTTTGATATTCAAATACATATTCATCTTCACTAACCGTCGCATCTTTATTCTCATCGGTTTTTTCAAATCGCAGCTGTCTTGTTTTGTCAAATTCATCTTTAAACAGTTTCCAGTTTCCGTCTAAATCATACTGATTAACAAACACAATTTTTTGATGGGATGCCGCAATACTAACGGCTTGAAAAAGCGTAAGAGAAAGTACTAATGGTATTATTATTTTGTTCACGAATTTATTTCCTTAAAATTAGAGAATAACGAGGTTTATTCAAACGCTTCTACAACTAGTGTATAGGTGTTACTGATTTGATTAGCTTGGGATGAAGTCGGAGCTTCACTGCGATGTCGAGCTAATAGAAGATATGTACCAGCAGTCTCTGGGGTGAATATAAACTTTCCGTTTGCATCTGAATGTAGTTCAACGTTGGCCTTATCTTGGGTAAATTGATCTTTGGCTAGAAAGACATCAACTTTTAAATCAGCTAAGGGTTGACCATTAAATAGGCTTAACAAAGCCAGTGGTTCACCAACAAACAACTCATTAGGATGTGTTGTAGCTACAAATTCCAAGCCTTCGCCATGAGGTTGAAGGGCGGTATCGTTAGGTCCACCTTTACTCACATAGGTTTCAGCTAACGTTAGAGATTGGAAAAATGAAAGTAACTTTGCCCCCTCAGGAATTTCTTGAGTAGGGTCTTTCATTGCCTTGCGCTTGCCGTCAAGTTCATAAAATTTAAATAGTCGTCCTAATCGACGGCCGGTACTAAAGCGGTAAGTCCCGTCTTTTTCTAGTCCATGCTCTACTACCACTCTTGATTTGAATTGAGCTAACGAGTCTGGGGTCGAAGTTTTGCCATCTGGCGCTGTAACTAGATAAATACTGTTGGCAAATGCAACTTCAGGCACAAAAAACTTTTCAGCAAAAGCAGCATCTAGGGTGATTATGTCGCCTCTCACAGGCTCGAAAGAATGGGGTTTAAAATATGGGGTATGCCCTGCAGCCTGCATACTAAATAAGTAAAAGTGTAAAAGCGCGATACATATTATGTATTTCATTGGATCTCCAATTTGACAAAGAGGATATTAAAACGAGGAGAGATTATATACGAATGATAATGATTCGCAATAGCGTTTGAATATTTTTGTCAACGATGAAATACTTAAGCAATGTTATGTATTAGATAAATTATTTTTGCGAAACTTGGTTAAAGAACAAGTGACTCACGTTCATCATTGGAATAGCAGTTTATTTACTTTTAAAACAACTCGTCAGAAATCACTTAGCTATGAAAACTGACAACTCATTATGATTGGCCTAGAGATAGATGGTAAACCCCTGATGATGCACTTACATCTAAACTTCAAATGATTCAAACAGGTGACGAACTCGTATTAAGTACTAGACCCACTGGCATAAAGTTAGCTGCATTTATGAGTATCATTCGAGACCCTGATATTTGCGAACAATTTTATAAAGTCATTTTGGTCCACGGTGTGCGCGAAGTTTCCGAGTTGGCCTATCAAAACGAAATTGAATGTGATTTAGCTAACAATCCGTATTTGGGTGATTTAGTTAAACAAAAGTTACTTTATTACCCAACGGATACCCGCGAAAAATACCAATACAACAGTTAAGAAAGCAGGGATGGTCTCAAACCACATGAAGGCAGAATTAAGCATTTATCAGCCACCAATGAACTCAACCAAAACTTAAATATGCCGAACTTCAACCTAGACAAAGATCGATTTATGATCTTTGGTAACGATGCCATGTTGCAGGACTTAATGCAGATGTTTGATCAACATGGTTTTATAAAAGCAACATCCCGCAAGCACGACACAAAGCTTGTTGTGCTGGCAATGTTCTTTTATTCATTTTTGGTCAATTTCACCGGATCAAGTAAATCCGTTAATTCTTCTTTTGAAATATCCGTATTTTCAGCTGCTACATCAATAATAGGACGGTTTTCTTTGTATGCCTTTTTAGCAATTTCCGCGGCTTTGGCGTAGCCGATGATGGGATTTAGCGCAGTGACTAAAATCGGGTTTTTGTGCAGAGGCTTTTCAAGGTTCTGTTGATTCACCTCAAAATCACGAATGGCATTATCTGCCAATGAAATTGCTCCGTTGGATAGCAACTCAATACTCGACAATAAATTTAACGCAATCATGGGTAACATTACGTTTAATTCAAAATTTCCTGATTGGCCACCAATAGTAATAGCAGCATCATTGCCAATAACTTGTGCCGACAACATCGCCACCGCCTCAGGTATCACCGGGTTAACTTTACCCGGCATAATCGATGAGCCTGGTTGTAAAGCAGGTAGCGCAATTTCACCTAGTCCTGCCAGCGGCCCTGAATTCATCCAACGTAGATCGTTAGCGATCTTCATAAAACTCACAGCTGTAGACTTACATAAACCAGATAAACTCACCGCCGTATCTTGTGCCGCGATACCAGCAAAGAAGTTTTCCGCTTTAACAAAAGACAACCCAGTTTCTTTACTTAGAATGTCAGAAAATTGTTCGGCGAATTGAGGGTGGGAATTGATCCCTGTACCCACTGCAGTACCACCTAAAACCAATGATTGAATGGATGGTTGAATACTGTTGAGATGGAGGATTTGTTGTCTTATCTGTGCCGACCAAGCAGACATACTTTGATCCATTCTAATCGGCATAGCATCCATTAAGTGAGTTCGTCCAGTTTTACAATAACCACTCAGGCTTGCTGATTTTTCATCAATGATTTTCCCTAAGTGCGTTAACGCAGGTTTAAGCTCATGATGAATTGCTAAAGAGGCGCTAACATGGATACAGGTTGGGATGACATCATTACTGCTTTGTCCATAATTAACATGGTCATTAGGGTGAATCTGCATATTAGATTGCGCGGACGCTAGGTTAGCAATCACCTCATTAGCATTCATATTGGTGCTGGTACCAGAGCCAGTTTGAAATACATCAACGGGAAAATGCTGCATTAAGTTTTTATCGTCTAATAAGGTGCTACAGGCTTGTTTAATTGCATCGGCGGTAGCCTTATCGATCCCCTCAAGATTAACGTTTACCGTGGCAGCAGCAGACTTTATCTGAATCAGCGCTCGAATAAAGGCCTCGGGCATAGGAGTGTGACTGATTTTGAAGTTATTAATCGCTCTTTGAGTTTGCGCGCCATATAACGCGTTTTTGGGAACCTCAAGTTCGCCCATACTATCTTTTTCGATTCTTACTTCAGTCATGTTTACCCCTTTTCTATAAAAAATACGTTCCTAATAAAGACAATTCATACTTAAAGCGTCGTGTTTCTGCCCTTTGCCCATCGGTACAATCAAACTTCTCCACCTGATTTAGTGGTTTATAAATATTATCCAAACATAAATAACGCCAGTGAAAGCTAATACTAGTATCACAAATGGTATCTAACAAAGTGTTCAATACCCGTTTTAAAATAGCTCTTTTCACTTTATCAGTATTTTCGGCAGCCAAACGCTCTTCGAGCATATCTAAATAATGATAAAGAGTATGAGGGTTATCTGGCTGTAACCCATGCCGTATGGTCAATTCTAGCGTGCCAAATGCCAATTCTTTATTCACAGAAACATCCTAAGATTAGCTGCATTTCTTATAAACCCAAATAGTAATAATTCTCATTATCATCATAGGTAAATAAATTGTCAACCTACACTTTATGTTTATCACAATTATAAACAGTTGTATTTCATAAGGTAACTTATTGAAGAAAAACATAATTTTCAAAATAATAGAAAAAAACAACAAACGCTATTGATAATGATTTTCATTTACACTATTATGGTTCTGCCTGGAATCGTTAAGTTTCACTGGTCCTGGCTTAACGCAACCAACCGGGTAGGCATTTTCTCCAAGGTGCCTACCCACCTCCCTACCCTTTCCGTATCTACAAGATTAAAACCTGTTAGTTCAGATCCTTGCATAAGCTTTAAAAGTCAAAACCTAACTGATTAAGTGTTACCAAAACGTAGTTCATTTTTTATTACGGTTACTTTCGATTATAAAATGAGGGTTATTTATTTAAGTTGTTTTGATGGTTTTACTGAGATTGCTTAACCTCAAAGTACGTAGCCATAGACTTTGAGTGTAATCTAGTTGCTTAGGATAAATAAGTGATCGGGGGTTTAACTCACCAGCGTCTGCGCATTATTTAATTGAAGTGATCAAACACAGTAATAATAATGGCGTTAAACTCAAATTAATTTAACCATGCTAGGCACTATTAATACTAGGTGCTATTAACACTAGACACTATTAATAATCTAGTCTTTTTTTGCTCTTTAAGGTTTAGCTTGCTTGAACTTGTCAGCTAGAGTCTGATTACCTTGGCTTGCGGCAATATCGCTTAAACTGCGACTATGGTTATCTTTTAGGCTAATGTTAGCACCTTGGTCAATAAGCTCTTGGATAATATCTTGTCTGTCAAATAAGGTAGCAAACATCAATGCGGTTTGACCATTTTGATTGCTTTGATCTACTTCGCAGTCTACTCCCATTAGTGATCTAGCTATGCGAAGATTACCTTTGAATATCGCCCCCATTAACGCCGTGTTACCTCTTGCATCCTCTTGGCACGGATTAATATCTTCCAGCCCCAATAAAAAGTTAACGGTTTCAGTTTGGCCATTGTAAGCGGATAAAATTAGTGCAGTATATCCCTTTTCATTTGCAATATTGACTGACAAACCAGCATTGTAAAAGGTCGTTAATAATTCAATATCCCCCGTTCTAGCTGCATCAAAATACAGGGTTTTAAGTTGCTGGCTTTGTTCATTTTCATTGGCATTCGCGGGATGAAAAGCAACGCTCAGAAGTACGATTAAAAATGCTATGAATAGGGTTTTCATTGGTCTTTCCTTATAAACACACTGCCTGCAATTGCAGGCAGTGAAACTTATTTAGTGGATAATCAAATTAGAACAATTTGCTGAGTTTAAGGGCAATCTTCTCGCCTTCGGCTGCCAAAGCTTGTTGCTCTGCCATTAGCGCTTTTGCTCTTGCTTTCACTTTGCTCAAGTTAGTACCTGAACGTTTAGCGATAGCCATACCGTAATCTTTGTCCGCGTTGTACATAAATGCACTAATATTGATTCGAACTAACTCTTTATCAGATGTTGCTAAGGCTCCGCCTAATACTTCAATCAGTCTAGCTTGCTCGTCTTTACTAAATGAGCGGTACAAATCACCTGCTTGTCTAAAGTTCAATTGCTTGTAGAAAGGTATTTGTTGATAGCTTCCTAACAATGGCATAGCTGAATATTTGTATTGTGTATCTTCTGCCAAATCAAGGTACTCACTTGGCTGATAATTCACTTCACGCTGTGTATTAGTTGGACGTAATTTACCGTGTTGCATGTGGTTGTTAATCTCGACATTTTTAGGTGCGTTGATTGGAATACGGTAAGAGTTCACGCCTAAACGGTAACGCTGGGTATCTGCATAGGCAAACACTCGGCCTTGTAACAATCTATCTTCTGATGGCTCTATGCCTGGAATTACATTACTTGGTGCAAATGCAGCTTGTTCAGTTTCTTCAAAAAAATTGTCAGGCACGCGGTTTAATACCATTCTGCCTACTTTGCGAAGAGGTAACTTATCTTCTGGCCATACTTTAGTGGCATCAAGAGGGTTGAAATCAAAGTTATTCACGTCTTTTGGAGACAATACTTGAATGTATAGGTCCCAAGATGCAGTTTCGCCTTTTTCACCGATACGCGTATAAACATCTGTAGTATGAGGTTGCATGTCTTGACCTTGCATAGTCGAAGCTTCTTCATAGGTGAAGTTCTTCACGCCCTGGTTGGTTTTCCAGACAAATTTCACATAGTTCATTTCACCTTTAGCATTAACAAATTTGTAGGCGTGAACGCTAGATCCGTCCATGTTTAAATAACTTTTTGGCGTGCCATAGTCAGAAAACAACATGGTTAGCATTTGTGTTGATTCTGGTACATGAGAAAAGAAATCGAACACTCTTGATGCTTTTTGCACATTGTCATAGGGCGATGGTTTTAAACTGTGAACCATATCTGGAAATTTAATCGCATCACGAATAAAGAAAATTGGGAAGTTGTTACCGACTAAATCCCAGTTGCCTTGTTCGGTATAGAACTTCACTGCGAATCCACGAGGGTCACGCAAAGTCTCTGGAGATTGGTGACCGTGAATTACCGCTGAGAAACGCGTAAATACTTCGGTATTTTTACCCTTTTCTTGGAAAGGGGCAGCCATGGTTATGTCAGATAAATCCGCGTAGTTTTCGTAATATCCGTGGATACCTACACCGCGGGCATGCACCACTCTTTCAGGAACACGCTCTCTATCAAAGGCCGCTAATTTTTCAATTAGATGACTGTCTTGAAGTAGCACACCACCCCAAGGACCAGCAGTTTGAGAGTTTTGGTTATCGCCAATAGGCGCACCATTTTGTCTTGTTATTGTGGTGTTAGCGACTGCACTAAGGGACAACAAAATTAAACTTGATAGGGTTATTAATTTTTTCATTTTCGTTTCACATCCTATTTATCTATAACTTGGGAAGCCCCAATAGAGTGCTAGAATAGAAACTTAGTGAAAGTTAGTACATTTGATAAAAACGAAGTCCATGTACCATTTTTTAGAACCATGCCTGAATAGCATCAATAACATTGTATTGCTTATCAACTATCAGCATTTTTCGCCATTTGTCAAAAGTGGTACAGGGATGTGAGATACCAATAGCTACCATATCGCCAGGTTTTAGTTCATCATCAATAGGCACTTTTAAAAAACAATGTTGATCATTAATTCGAGTAATTCGATAACTATCTTGGTCAATTTTAGTCAAATTCGTAGCCAATCTCGATTTAGTGTACAAAGGTTTGGGCAACCCCTTATCATAGGAAAAATCACGTTTTCCCGCCCCTAAAATTACCACTCCAGCTTCAGGTTTAGACAACACATAACACCACACTTCAATTGCAGCCTCAGAGGCAGGTAAGGTAATTTGTTCATTCGCTAACCTTTCATCAATGGCCAATGATGCTTTGTCGTAAACCCCTGAGTCACTGAATAGATAACAACCACTTCTAAGTACCACTTTAACATCAAAGTTTTGCTGTAAATCTGCTAAAGTTGCAGCGCAGATATCGTAATATTCAGAGCCACCAATGGTTATAACGAATGACTCAGTAGGAAGGATAACTTGTTGCTCAATAAAGACCTTAACGGTCGTTTCTAACAAGTTCAAAAAATCACGAACCCGCTGTTCTTTTTGTTCCGTAGAGCCTTCAAAAACCGCTTCATAGGCACTAAAACCGGCAACCTCCCATTGATTAGCACAAATACTCTCGATTAACTCTTTGGCTTTACTGGGTTCTCGTACTCCACATCGTCCACCTTCTGCGCCTAATTCGATAAGTAATTTAAGCTGCTTATGATGTTGTATATTTGCCGCTTTTAATAATTCAAAAACATCCAATGAATCGATAAAAAGGTAGAGAGTCAAATCAGGGTATTGGCTAAGTAGTTGTTCAACGTCATTGATATTGCCACGGCCCACTAATTGATTAGCAAATATGATGTGACTTGCCCCCATCTCAGCAGCTAAGCGCAAATTAGTCACATTCGCAACAGTTAAGCCCCAAGCGCCATCGGCTAATTGTTGTGAAATTAATTCCGGACTCATAGTTGTTTTAATATGAGGCGCAAGCAGCAGGTTATTGCGTTGCAGCCATTGTTCCATGCGCTTACTATTTTGTTGTAAAGCAGCTTGTTTGATTATGCCGCAGGGCAAAGGCAGGTCTTCTTGCAAGATATTCCAGCCAGCATTAGCGATTTGTTCACGATTAAAATGCTGCGCGTAAAAAGGCAGCCCCTTAAACAACGGTCTAGTTTCCATGTGAGTCCTTTTGATTGCAAAGTAGAATCTACGATCAATCCTGTGGGTTTAATAATGCATATACCATGTTGGCGCTTTGGGGTAGATGAAAAAAGTAACCTTGGTAAAGATGGCATCCCATGTCTTGTAATGTATCAAATTGAGATTGCGTTTCTACACCTTCGGCAACCGTTGTTAAACTCAAGCTTTTGGCTAAATTGATAATAGTGGCGCAGATTTCCGCATCTTCGGTTTTAGTGTCACAGTCATGGACAAAAGAACGGTCTATTTTCAAAATATCTAATGGCAGTTTCTTAAGGTAGCTTAAGGATGAGTAGCCTGTCCCAAAATCATCAATGGACACTTTAATATTAAGGCTTTTTAACTCATGCAGAATTGCCACACAATTTTCGATATCTTGAATCAAAATACCTTCTGTAATTTCAAACTCCAATAGCTCACCTGGAATTGCATAAGCCGCTAGTTGCTGCTTAACATGATGTATAAAGTCTTCTGCGACTAATTGTCTTCCAGAAATATTTATTGCAATGGGCACAACGTTGAGCTTCTCATCGAGCCAAAAACGTAATTGGCTAAGTACCTTAGCAATCATGACCTCACCAATATGCACAATTAAATTACTTTGTTCTGCAACTGGAATAAACTCACTGGGGGATATTTCACCTATATCTCGCCGTTGCCATCGAATCAAAGCTTCTAACGACACCACCTCACCCTGGCCAGTGACTTTTGGTTGATATGCAACGCTGAATTCATCGTTATCAATTGCTTGTTTAATTTTTCGTTCAAAGCTCACTTCTTCTTGTGCTTTTTGACCCATCTCATCTGTATACAATTTGAAATTATCACGACCATGAAACTTGGCGTTGTACATGGCAATGTCAGCCCTTTGAATCAACTCTTCAGTAGCAATATCACCATTTACTGAAACAGAGACCCCAATACTGGTAGCAATTTGATAATTTTTACCACTCAAAGTAATGGGTTCTCGCAGTTTAGCTAGGATCCCTTGGGCTTTTTGCGCGATCAATTGCTGAGTGAGTTCACCTGTTATTACCACAATAAACTCATCACCACCTAAACGGGCAATAATATCTTCTTCGCGGCAAACTACTTTTAGTTTCTTTGCCACCTGACACAATAAATAGTCACCGGCTTTATGCCCTAGGGTGTCGTTAATTTTTTTAAATCTATCTAAATCCAAAAAGAAGACGGCTATTACACCAGCGGATTTTTTAGACTTTGCAACTTGATAATTGAGTTCAGAAATCAAATGAATGCGATTGGATAAATGGGTTAATGGGTCGTGATATGCCAAAAAATTCAATCGCGCTTGAATTTTTTGTTGTTTGGTTACGTCTCGCAAATGCAAAGTAAATTCGTTGATGTGACTGTCATTCAACTTACTGCTAGTGATAGTCACCTCAGCGGGAAAAGTTTGTCCTGCAGCACGTTTTAATTCGATTTCACTTCGTCGATTCAGTACCAACCCAGTTGCAGATACAAACTGCAGCGCTAAGCTCTGTGAAAATCGCTCCAGATCTTTGTTCAGGGCAAATATTTCAAAAAAGTTTTGTTTTAAAACCTCGGCTTTTAAACAACCAAAAGTACGTTCCGCAGCGGGGTTGAACTCAATAATATTTCCTTGCCAATCGATGGAAACAATACAATCCATGGAAGAGTCTAAAATAGCGCTTTTGCGTTTTTCGCTTATTTTAAACTGAGTGATAGCACTTTCACGCTGATTCATTTCTTTGGAGACTTTGCTAATCACTTGGTTGTATTTTTGCGCTATTTGCCCAACCTCGGTAAAAGGCTCTTCTTTAACTTGAAGGGTAAAATCACCTTTATTTTGATGATTTTGCATATCATTTAATAGTTCTATTAATTCCGTTGATGCTTGGTGTTCACTGACATTTAAACCACTAAGTTCGTCTTCCTTTGATACTCGCAATGGTGAGACTTTATTAAGTAGATAAAGAATTAAAAAACAAGTGAGAAAACTGAACAGACCAATCACAATGACACCAAAAACTTGGATAGTGAGTTGCGAAACAAATGACAACCCAGTTGCTAACTTTTCAGGATCGCCAAATAAGGCCACCGCTATTGTTCCCCAGACTCCAGCAAACAGATGTGCGGGGATCACTTTTAGTGCATCATCAAGCTTAATGATATCCATTAACTCAGAGCCATAGTGCACCACCAAACCCGCAACTATACCAATGACTGTAGCCTCAATGGTTGATACCGCATGACAGCTCGCAGTTATGGCTACTAGACCGGCTATAACACCGTTCAAACTAGCGCCTACATCAACATATTTTTGCCGTTGAAAATAGATAAGTGTGGCGGTTAATCCCCCCCAAATCGCAGCAAGACAGGTGTTTAAAATAATATAAGGTACCTGTGCATTGAATGTTAAAGTGCTACCGCCATTAAACCCGAACCAACCAAACCAAATAAGTAAGGTTCCCATGGCTGCCATAGGTAAATTACTACCTGATGGAAACTTAGTATTGGCTTTAAAGCGATCAATCCTAGGACCCACAATGATTACACTTGCCAAGGCTACCCAACCGCCGACCGAGTGCACTACTGTTGAACCAGCAAAATCCACGAACCCCAGTGACTCCAACCAACCTTGATTATCCGGAGTGTAAATTCCAGCCCACACCCAATGACCGACTAAGGGATAAATTAATCCACTTAAAATAAGGGTAATGTACATATAACTAGAAAAGCGTGTGCGCTCTGCAATTGCACCAGAAGTTAGGGTTGCAGCCGTGCTGCAGAACATCATTTGGAATAAGAAAAAAGTAATTTGAAATGGCGTGTTACCATCACCAAAAGTAAAATCTCCAGTGCCGAACCACCCAGCTAAACTTGGTCCAAACATAATGCCAAAACCAAACAACCAAAAAACACCGGCAGATACAATAAAGTCACCAATATTCTTTGCGGCCACGTTGATACTGTTTTTACTTCGTGTTCTGCCACTCTCTAAACACAAAAAACCCACTTGCATTAAAAACACAAACATTGCAGATAAGAGTAGCCAAAAATGATTAGACAACCTATGACCCTAAAACTTGTTTATTTCAGTTAATAGGTGAGCGCCGATGCAAAGAATGTTCCGCCTTCATTTCCCGCCTACTTAACATTAATGCACGCTAATACCTCATGAAATACTAATTTAGTGCAATCAAGATCTTTTTAAAGTGCATTAGGATTAAATTGGTGCAAAAAACACATTAGTGATTGAACGGCTAGATCTCCATTAGTCTTAAAGGTTAAGTGAGAAAAGATCTATAAAATCAAATTTTTCGTGTGGGTGAATTTTTCACATGGACTGCACTTGCTAATTTTTCCGCCACGATCTCCCTAAAAAATTGTGCTAACTCTCGGAAAAACACCCTACCAGGCGCGGTATTTCGCCAAATCAAATGTTGCACGCGGGTAATAGGAATATTTTGCAGTTCACATACATGAAGCTCGTTTGGTCGATGTAATTCTGAGTGCACATAAAGCCCTGGTAAAAATGAAATGCCGACTCCCATCACCACCATTTGTCTTAGGGTATCTAAACTGGTTCCCTCATAGTCTCGATACATTTGTGCACCAATTTGAGTACAAATGGTCTGAACTTGATGATGAAAATGATGGTGTCCTTCTAAAGTTAGTACTTTTTCCCCCTGCACATCAGATGGCTTAACAAATTCCTGACCAGCAAGGGCGTGATCCTTTGGCATCACTAGTTTTAGCGGTTCCGTAAAGAGCTCAGATACGATGAACTGCGAGGATTCATGATTTGATGGTGAAATTATTAAATCATACTGGCCATTGAGCAAACCTTCTTCTAATTGCTGTGGAAACTCTTCACGCACATAGAACTTTAATTGACTAAATCGACGATGTAATTCAGGCAATACAAATGGCAATAAATAAGGCCCTAATGTTGGCGGAACACCTAACCGGTAGGTAGTTGAGGTGCCATCAATAAGTTCACGGGCTGTGTCATTAAATCGTTGACCGGCCCGCAATACCTCTTCGGCAAGGGGCAAAAGTGTATTGCCCTGAGGGGTAAGTAAAGTGCCGCTTCGGTTGCGTTCAAACAAGCTCAGGTTCATGTTTTTTTCTAGAGATTGAACCTGTGTTGTGAGTGTAGGTTGGCTGATCCCTAAGGCTTGTGCGGCTCGTCGAAAACTTAAACTTTTGGCTACCGCCACAAAGTACTTTAGTTGGTTAATTGAAGGAAACTTATTGTCTGAAGTCATTTTAAACCTTATGTCAATTTGAGTGTTCAAAGCACCCACTGATAGCCAAACACTATCACGACATAAAGTATACTTCTATATGGCTATCAGGTAAAACTGTTTGCGTATTCGTTTTTAAGAATAAATTTTAAAATTAAATAGGAGTGACTATCATGGACCACGTAATTACTGGTGTAGCTAAATTTCAAAAAGAAGTCTTTCCTGGAAAGAAGGCAACGTTTAAAAAGTTAGCAAACGGGCAAAACCCAGAAGTTTTATTTATTACCTGCGCAGATTCTCGCATCGACCCAAATTTATTGACTCAGACCGAACCTGGTGAACTTTTCATTTGTCGTAATGCTGGCAACATTGTTCCTCCTCATAGCAATGTGACTGGTGGAATTACTGCATCCATTGAATTTGCAGTAGCAGCCCTAGGCGTTTCACACATTATCGTGTGTGGTCATTCTGACTGTGGTGCGATGAAAGGTGCATTAAACAC
The DNA here is from genome assembly GCF_039982535.1 of Aliiglaciecola sp. Lineage (NCBI taxonomy): Bacteria > Pseudomonadati > Pseudomonadota > Gammaproteobacteria > Alteromonadales > Alteromonadaceae > Aliiglaciecola > Aliiglaciecola sp. The sequence goes on along the minus strand of NZ_JBDWYG010000017.1, from coordinate 173,891 downwards.
CGACAAACTAGATGGGCTTCCCCACGTAAAAGAGTGGTTGTCTCATAGTCGTTGTGCATCAGAGGTTGTGAAAGAAAAATACGGTAGCTTGTGTATGGATCATTTAGACAAACTAACCGAAGAAAATGTTGTTCAACAACTTCAGCACCTTCGCACTCACCCGTCTGTAGCAGCTAAATTAGCCACTGGCCAAGTAAAACTTCATGGCTGGGTCTATAATATTGAAAGCGGTCAAGTAGTTAGTTATGACCCAGAAACAGCTAAGTTCATGCCTCTGGGACAATCAAAAACAGAAAAAGAATTATCAGTCGCATAGAAGTGATTAAGGTACATATATGAAATTCGATTTGTCAAACCTAAAGGGTGATATTACTGGTGGTCTTACCGCTGGTATAGTCGCTCTTCCTTTAGCCTTAGCGTTGGGTGTAGCTTCGGGTCTTGGCCCCATGGCTGGTCTATACGGCGCTATCGCTCTGGGCTTTTTAGCAGCCTTATTTGGCGGCACACCGTCACAAATATCAGGCCCAACCGGTCCAATGGTGGTGGTTTTAGCTGGCTTGTTCGCCAGCTTATCAGGCGATGTTGCACTCATTTTTACTGCTGTTATGCTGGCAGGTCTTTTCCAAATCGCATTTGGTTTTTTGGGAATAGGTCAGTACATTCGACTCGTTCCCTACCCGGTAATCTCTGGATTTATGACAGGGATTGGCGCAATTATTATTATTCTCCAGTTCGGCAGACTATTAGGTCATGAGCCACCAAGTGGCACCATAGGCGCTTTGAGTTACATGCCCACAGCCTTGGCAGATATCAACTTTGCTACCCTAATTCTCGGGTTAGGAACCTTGATAATAGCGTACAAATGGCCAGCCGCTCTTGCAAAGTACATTCCAGGCCCCTTAGCCGCTTTGGTGATAGGTACCCTTGCTAGCTTTGCTTTCACCAATGTGCCAGCTCTTGGAAACATTCCTACAGGATTGCCAAGCTTACATTTACCTGTCTATGAACAAAGTCACTTCTTTTTAGTGTTAGAAGCAGCATTCATACTAGCAATTTTAGGCGCAATCGATAGTTTGCTGACCTCATTAGTTGCTGACAACATGACTCGTACCCGACACGACAGTAAAAAAGAGCTGATTGGACAAGGGATTGGTAACACTGTATCTGGTTTATTTGGTGGTATTGCTGGCGCAGGTGCAACTATGCGTACAGTAGTTAACATCCGAACCGGTGGTAAAACCCGAATCTCTGGAATGGTACATTCACTAGTTTTACTTGCGGTTGTACTTGGTTTAGGTCCATTGGCAGCCAACATTCCCCATGCCGTCTTAGCCGGGATACTTGTTAAAGTTGGTCTGGACATTATTGATTGGAGTTACCTAAGACGGGCTCATAATGGCCCTCGTTGGGACTTTGCATTGATGATTCTAGTATTAGGCCTAACCGTATTTGTTGACCTAGTGACAGCCGTAGGCGTAGGTGTGGTTTTAGCAGCCTTGGCATTTGTTCGTCAAATCGCGCAAATTCAAATCGACGAATTAAAGAAAATTCCGGATACTTTGAATGATCCCAAAGAAAATGCATTGCTTAAACAAGCAGACGGTAGAGTTAGCATCTTCAGTTTCGGTGGACCTCTTAGCTTTGGTGCTGCTGCAGATGTTGGCCATCATGTGCGCGACAAGGTAAAACCTGGATCACAAATATTGATTATGGACTTTACACGAGTGCCGACAGTGGATGTTTCAGCAGGTATGGCCATTGAAACGGTGGCATCAGATGCGAAAGGTGCTGGTAGAAGGCTGATAATTTGTGGTGCCAATGATGATATTAAACAAGTATTAAAAGGCATCAATGCGGCGCAAACGGATGTAGAGTCCTTTGACAACCTATTAGGTGCACTAGAACACGCTGTTAAGTTAATTAACAAGGAGCCAGACTCCACAAAAAAGTTATCTAGCTCTGCAACCTTGGCTGGAGCGTAATAAACTAGTAGCAAAATAGCCTTTGTGTAAGGCTTAAAATGAGCTATAAGGTTAATAATTCAAAAGCGCTGTATCTTAGATACAGCGCTTTTTTATTTATCCGTAAACAGGGAATTCAGCGGTCAGTTGTGCAACCTTAGACTTCACTTGCTCACTCACCTTAGCGTCCTCAGGGTTATCCAGTAAATCACATATCCAATTTGCTAAATCAGCTACATGGCTTACTTTAAACCCTCTTGAGGTTACTGCAGGTGTACCAATGCGTATTCCACTGGTCACAAAAGGTGATTGCGGATCATTAGGCACGGTATTTTTGTTAACGGTGATGTTCACAGAACCAAGTAACGCATCCGCTTCTTTACCTGTCATTCCGCGAGCGATTAAATCCACTAAGAACAGGTGATTGTCGGTTCCACCAGAAACCACGCCATAACCACGCTTTAAAAACACATCAGCCATTGCTTGAGCGTTATCAACTACTTGTTGTTGATAAGTGGTAAATTCAGGGGCTAACGCTTCTTTAAATGCCACTGCTTTTGCGGCAATAACATGCATTAAAGGACCACCTTGAATACCTGGGAATATCAAAGAATTGAATTTCTTTTCTAGCTCAGGATTAGACTGACACAAAATAAGGCCACCACGGGGTCCACGCAAGGTTTTATGGGTAGTAGTGGTCACCACATCAGCAATTGGCACAGGGTTAGGATACAGACCCGCTGCGACTAAACCTGCCACATGAGCCATGTCCACAAACAAGTAAGCACCAACACTTTGCGCTATATCTTTAAACTTCTGCCAATCAACCACACGGGAATAAGCAGAAAAGCCTGCAACAATCATCTTCGGTTGATGAGTTTGCGCCAATTCAGCCACTTGTTGATAATCAATTTCACCGGTATCCGTATCTAGACCGTATTGAATGGCGTTATATAATTTTCCTGAGAAGTTTGGCTTTGCCCCATGAGTTAAGTGGCCGCCATGATCTAAGCTTAAGCCTAGGATAGTATCGCCAGGTTTTAGCAGTGCCATGTAAACGGCAGCATTTGCTTGAGAGCCAGAATGAGGTTGAACATTAGCGTAGTCAGCAGCAAAAAGTTGTTTAGCTCGTTCGATTGCTAAGCTTTCCGCTTTATCGGCAAATTCACATCCGCCGTAGTAGCGTTTGCCAGGGTAACCTTCCGCGTATTTATTGGTTAACACGCTACCTTGTGCTTCCATCACCGCTTGACTGGTATAGTTTTCTGACGCTATCAATTCAATGTGCGCTTCTTGTCGTTTTTCTTCATCTTCGATTATGTCGAAAATATCAGGGTCTACAGTTTTTAACGGGTTATTTAGTTGCATCTTTATATGTCCATTGCCTTTCGAGAAACTCTATGCTAGAACTACACGAGCAATAAATAAAATTAATAATAAATATAAGCTCATAAGATTTTAATATGGCTTTAACAAGGCATAAACATAAATGCCACCCACTTTCATCAGGAGTGAAGCCATGAAAAATTTATCTATCGATTTTTTACGATCGTTTGTGACAATTGCGCAAACAGGTAGTTATACATTGTGCGCAGAACGATTAAAACGCACCCAGCCAGCTATCAGTTTACAAATAAAAAAACTAGAAGAAGTTGTTGGAGAAAAACTCTTTCTGCGGGAAGGAAATCGACTTACCCTCACCCTAGCGGGCAGTAAATTGTTAGAGTTTGGCATGAAGATATTAATGCTAAATGATCAAGCAATGGCCGAATTTGGTAAACCTCAGGTCAGTGGTAATATCAAGTTAGGCATTCCAAGTGAATTCTCCACTACTTTAATGCCAAGAATAATACGGCGATTTACCCATACCTATCCTGAAGTTTCCTTAGAAGTACATTGCGCATTAAGTAAAGACTTAGTCTGTGAACCCTTAAAAAGCCAGTTCGATCTGATCTTATCTCTACAAGAACAACCCGATCCTGAACAAGAAGGCTTTATCATCACCGATCAATTGGTGTGGGTGGGCAGTCAGAGATACGTAAATAAAGTCCCCAATAAACTCCCAATAATTGCCGCCCCCGCTCCTTGTATTTACCGTAAACGCGCTACCCACGTTTTAGGAAAATGCAAGAAACAATGGCAAGTTGTGTACACCATTTCAGATCTAAACGGTATTCAAGCTGCTATTAATGAAGACTTGGGAATTACGGTACTGGCAAGGAGTACTGTACCGCCTGGCTTGTTTGTATTGCCACCACAAGCCGACTTGCCAGACTTAGGACACATTGGTGTGTGTTTATTGAATCCACAAAAAGTGCGTTCAGAAGCCATTGAGTTATTGGCTAAAGATATGGTTGACCAACTAGCAATTTAAGCCTCATTTGCTAGTTAAAGGAAACATAGCTCGAAATTAAATAACTGCAGCTAAATTTAAAACGATTAAGCAAAAAAACAGCACCTCAAGGAAGACCTTGGGTGCTGGAAGTTGCTCTCGGGAGCACACACACGAACACAAATCGTTATTGTAATTTATCTACCACAACTGTTTTAAGGTTTGGCCTTAGCAGTGGGATATTTCACGCTTTGCTGATTAATAACCGCTTTTACTTTATTTGCTTCATAGTAATCAGCACGCATTTTCTCTCGATAACGTTTCATTATCTCTTTGTTTAATTGAGATTGTGATTTGTTACCGTTAGCCGCTTGCTCTTCATTTCCATTTAAGCCAGTCGCGTTACCTTGACCAATACCCACACTCAAAATAGTCATTAAACTAAATTTAATCAGCAGGTTAGGTTTAAATAAATTTGAGAAGAAGCGACTTTTCATTATTTTTTCACCATTGGATATTCAACACCTAATTGCTCTAGGTAAGTATCATATTTTTCAGGATCGTAATAAAAAGGTTTTAACTTCTCACGAAATTCACCCATGATTTTCTCATTCAAATGAATTTGTGGTTCATCGGTATCACGTAAAAACGATTGGTACTTAACGTCCTTGGTTTGTACGTTGTCAAAATAGTCCTGTACCTCTGCCATCAATTCAGGATCAGTGAATAGATCGATCATGGTCATCGCATGAGCCTTAGCGCCTGCAACAATACCTTTGTGAGCAATAGGTGTAGCCATGGCCACTGCATTTGACCAATGGTGTCCAGGCAAGTTAGGAATATTAGAAGGATATGACAACCACATTGAAGGTGTTACCCAAGAGATATCTCCCATATCATCAGAACCACCGCCGGTCATAGTTTTAGGATCCGGTGGTGCAACAACAGGCATTAAATCTGTAGGTAGACCGGTTTGCGGTGCGCCAATCTCTTTTTGCAGTGATTTGGCCAGGGTAATATCAGCTTCTGACCATTCAGGCATACCAACCTTTTGAATATTTTCAAAAGCACGCAAAGCCATAGGTTTATTGTAATGACCCGGCCATGCCGTTCCCATTACTGTAGAATCCCAAGTGGTATTTGTCATCAAAGCCGCACCTTGGGCTATTTTATCTCCCACTTCCCAAAGGGCTTTTACATGTGGATAGTCTAACTCTCTAAAATAATACCAAGAGGTGGCTTTTGAAGGAACTACGTTAGGCTGATCCCCACCGTCTACTACCACTGAATGGGTACGCTGGGCGATACGTAAATGTTCGCGACGATAGTTAATCCCAACACTCATAAGTTCAACGGCATCTAACGCACTTCGTCCACGCCAAGGTGCGCCAGCACTGTGAGCTGACTCTCCATAAAAGTTATATTGGATTGACACCATGCCTGAGAAGAAAGGGTTACCGTAGAAAGTACCAAAACGGTTGCCCACATGGGAATACAGTACTGCATCTACATCATCAAAATAGCCTTCACGCACATAATAGGCTTTAGTGGCAAGCTGTTCTTCAGCTACACCAGGCCATAACATAATCGTGCCTTCAATGTTGTTTTCGGTCATGTATTCTTTCAAAGCCATTGCCGCAAGAATATTCACCACTTGACCAGAGTTGTGCCCTTCACCATGTCCAGGTGCACCCTCAACAATGGGATCATGATAGGCAACACCAGGCTTTTGAGAGGCTTTAGGGATGCCATCTAAATCAGTTCCTAAGGCAATTACGGGTTTACCAGAACCCCACTTAGCTACCCATGCAGTTGGGATGCCGGCAATGCCTTTTTCTATTTCAAAACCTTGCTCTTCGAGGTGCTTAGTTAAATAAGCGGATGTTTCAAATTCTTGGAAGCCTAATTCTGCGAACGAAAAGATCATGTCGTTCATAACTTGGGCAAGTTTTGCATTTTTATCGACGGCTGCTGCAACCTCTTGTTTTGCAGTTTCGCGCTGGGCGTCTGTGAAAGTCGTTGCTAAGGTGCATTGGGAAAACATTAAGCCAAGCATTGCTATGCCTGCCTTTTTACTGAAACTTTTTTTGCTGAAATCTAACATCTTGATATGCTCCGAGACGTTTATAAACAGTAATCATGGTCGACCATTATCTGTCGAACGAAAAGTAGTTGGCAGCGTTACCACTGCCAACAAATGACCTGTTTTATGGGTTTTTAACGGTTGGATATTCGATACCTAATTGTTCTAAATAGGTATCGTACTTTTCTGGATCGTAATAGAACTTTTCCAACTCAGATTTGTAAGTCGCCATTATTGCTTTGTTTAAATGAATGGCAGGCTTATCTTGAGGACGCAATAAAGGTGTATATGAATCTTCCTTTGTTTGCACATTTTTGTAGTAATCCCAAGCTTCATCCATCAATGCACTGTTGGTCAATAGATCAAACAGGTTCAAAGCTTGCGCTTTGGCACCAGCAACTATGCCTTTATGGGCAATTGGGGTTGCCATGGCAACTGAATTTGACCAGTTATGTCCAGGTAGATTAGGAATGTTGGCAGGGTAACGTAAAGTGATAGTGGGTACTTGCCAAGAAATATCACCAATATCGTCAGACCCCCCACCAGTTAGCTTGGCAGGATCAGGTGGATCTAATAACGGATTAAGTTCAGTTTTTAGACCTTCAGGTGCAACACCAATTTCAGTTTGCAAGGCTTTAGCCAAGGCAATATCATCGGCTGACCATTCAGGCATTCCCACTAGCTTTATGTTTTCATAAGCATCTTCAGCGATAGCTTTGTTCATATGCTGTGGCCAAGCTGAACCTAATACGGTGGATGACCAAGAGGTATTACTCATCAGAGATGCCCCTTCAGCCATTTTGTCACCAATCTCCCACAAAGATTTTATATGTGGAAAATCCGTTTCTCTAAAGAAGTACCAGATACTCGCTTTTTGAGGTACAACATTTGGCTGATCACCACCGTCGACAATAATAGAGTGAATACGCTGAGATAAACGTAAGTGTTCGCGACGATAGTTAATCCCAACACTCATAAGTTCAACGGCATCTAATGCACTTCGACCACGCCAAGGCGAGCCCGCACTGTGAGCTGATTCACCGAAAAAGTCATACTGTACTGAGACAAGACCGTTTCCTCGACCTGCTCCCCAGCTAGTGCTGAAACTATTAGATACGTGTGAAAACAATACCGCGTCAACTTCATTAAAATAACCATCACGGACGTAATATGCTTTCGTCCCTAATTGCTCTTCGGCCACACCAGGCCAAATTTTAATGGTGCCTTCGATATCATTTTTTTCCATGTATTCCTTAACGGTTAATGCCGCAAGGATGTTCACCACTTGACCTGAGTTATGGCCTTCACCATGGCCCGGCGCACCTTCAACGATAGGATCATGATAAGCCACCCCTGGCTTCTGAGAAGCCTTAGGGATGCCATCAATGTCGGAGCCTAGGGCGATGACGGGTCCGCCATCTCCCCAAGTCGCCATCCACGCCGTTGGAATACCAGAAATACCACGTTCAACGGTAAAACCATTGTCTTCTAATATTTTGGTTAGATAGGCAGAGGTTTCAAACTCTTGGAAACCTAACTCTCCAAAGCTGAAGATCATATCGTTCATGACCTGAGCTTGCTTAGCTTTTGCACCGACTGCGTCAATCAGGGTCATTTTTGCTTCCATACGCTCAACTTGAGACATATCTTCGAAGGCTGCAGCAGACCCAACAATTGACGTCATAGTTAGCCCAATGACGGTGTTTAAAACCTTGCGTTTAAACATGCTTTTGTCCTTTTTAATTAATGTTTTGCTCATTACATTTCTACTCGGAAACCAACTTTGAATTGACGACCTAATACGTCGTACAAACCACGGTGAGTTTCTAAATATCCAGGACGGTTTTCCGAACCTTGTGATGCTGGGAACGCAACATCTGCAGGGTCAGTATCGAAGAGGTTACGAATAGATAGATAGAATTCAGCTTCTGAGTCTTTACTAAAGCTCACTTTTTTCGCTGCATATAAATCGAAGTAGACTTCACCATCAACGTGGTTGTTATTGATTGTGTAGTTTGGAGCCGTGCTTACCGGACAATTAGATGTACACTCAATATAGGCATTACTTAACACACCATCACTTACACCACGAGCCGTCAAATCAACAGTTACACCATCCAAGGTATAAGTGGCTGAAGCACGGTATTTCCAATCTGGTGTACTGGTTGTGTTAGCACCAGCAGAATCGATCGCCGTAACGCCGTTATCTGTGATACTTTCTAAATAGTTAGTAGCTAAGAAACGAAGTTTGAAAGCACCAGGTGCATCATCAAAAACATCCGCTAAATCAAAGGTATAAGTTAAATCATAATCGATACCTTTGGCCGTCATCACGTTTAGGTTGTCATACAAAAGGTTGATGGTCTGTAGTGTGCCTGCTTCATCATAAATCATGTTGTCACAGTATTTTTGCACACCAAACTCAACACAGTATTCAGCGGTATCATCTGCAGTTACGAAACTAATGATGCCGTCGATTTCCACTTCGTAATAATCAATTGCAGCAGAGAAATTTTCTAAGAAGCTAGGACGCAAAATTACACCTAGGCCCAAAGAATCAGCTTCTTCTGGCGCTACATTTGGGTTTCCTTGTAGGTTTTGAATCATAGGTACTGATGCACCATCGATAGTAACAGAGTTACTACGGGCGGTACCTGCAGCGTAAAGCTCACTCAAGTTAGGTGCACGAATATCACGTGACTTGGTTAAACGAAACGTTGCTTCTTCAATAGGTTGATAGGTTAAACCGGCTTTCCAAGTCGTCACACCACCAGAGGTACTGTAATCGGTGTAACGTACGGCACCATTGAAGTCTAAGTCTTCTGTAAGAGGAATCAATGTTTCCACATAACCTTCGATTACATCATAGTCACCTTGCGTAACTTTGTAGTTACCGTATTTCCAACCAGACTCGTATTGAGATTCTACGTAACCATCCATTTCTTCTTTGCGGTACTCAGCACCAAAAGCAACAGAAATTGGACCTGCCCAACCTTCAAAATCACCAGTACTGAAGTTAATTGCAGCAACATTTTGGATAAACTCTTGTTCACGGCGTGGACGACCTAACACATAGTCCAAGGCTTCATCACTTGCTACACCTACACCTAAACGGTTTAATGGTACACAACCGTTACTAGGATCGGTTAGTGTAGAACGACACACAACTTCGCCAGTGGACGCATCTACAACCGCATCGGTTGCTAACGTTAATTTAGCGGTATTATAGGTTGGTGTCATATGCTCATCGGTTTTGGTTTTACCGTATTGATAATAGGCATCCCAACTAAAGTACTTGCCGCCCATTTCAAATTCACCGTCAGCACCTAATACAATTCGCGTTGTATCACGTATGTTATTGGCACCCGATGCTGGCATATCTACGTTACTGGTATTTAAGCTGAAACTTTCTAGCCCTTGATCAGCCATCTGTGCAGCCACTGCATCAGGTAGGTAGGCGTTGTCAGCATAAATTGTAACCCCTTTAGAGGTAGGGTTGATGTAATAACCTAAACCTTCATACTCCGCATAGGAACCTTGCAAATACACTTCGGTTTCACCAAACATATAACTTAGGCGACCAAACAAGTTTTTACGCTCTTCATCCGCTGCTAAGGAGTTGGTGCCTAACATACCTGACGTTGTATATTCATAATCGCCACCTTGCATCCACTGACCTGATACATCACCAAATGCCAATTGATTAACTGCGCCATCAACACCAAAATAAGTACCATATAAAGGACCAGAAGCAATCATGCCACCGGGTGTGTAATTAGAAATACCGATACCTTCATCAACTAGATAAAAAGGTGAACCTTCGCTGGTATCAGGATTAATCATCCCCACATAGCCGCGTTCAGCCCAATCACGAGTCTCATAGTGAATACCATTTGCAGAGTAATATTCACCACTTAATAAAAGGTGCCCTGCACCATCTGCCAATTCAGTACCATAGGTCAGTACTACCTTGCCATTTTCTCTATCACTGTAGGTGGTTTCACCATATTCAACTTGAGATTTAAAGCCCGTATATTCTTTATCAAGAATAAAGTTCACCACACCACTAACGGCATCTGAACCATATACAGAAGAAGCACCACCGGTAACCACTTCAACATTTTTAATCAGTGCTTGAGGGAAAGTATTGGTATCTACCTGACCTGTTGATGCAGAAACGACGTTACGCTGACCGTCGAATAACACCAAGGTACGACCGACACCCAAGTTTCTTAAGTTCAATGCCGCAATACCAGAGGCACCGTTACTTAATGAACCTGATGAAGTTGACGCCGTGCTACTACCGGTAACGGAAGGTAACGTGTTAACAAACTCCGCCACACTGCCTGGGGCGTAAGCATTAATGTCATCTTGTGTCATTATGGTCACGGGTGCTGGCGTATCATAACCATCCCTTGCTACCCGTGAGCCTGTAATTTGAATGGATTCTAATTTGTCATCTTCGCTTAAACTGTCGTATTCACTAGCTGCTTCCTGAGCAAGAGCGGTGTTCACTGCCAACATGCTAGAAATCAATGTAGCCAGATAAGTGACTCTATGCGTTTTTGATTTAATGGGGCTTTTCATGTGTTCTTCTCCTGTACAAAGGATGTAATAGTTATTTTTATTTGCTGATTATTTTGCGACTTAAAACATAAATGCATTTTCACGTCGTTACAGTTGCAACAAGTTAAAAGCACAAGTCATACCTAAAACATTGATTTAAAAAATTATTATTGAGTTTTTTTTACATCAGCCAAAAACAACAACCAAATAAGTCAGAAAAAATTTAATATTTTCAGGCACTTGAGATTCATAAAAACATTTTATTCACATACTGAAACATATAAGAAATTCTTATTGAAAATTAAGTTGTTAGATAAGAAAAACTAATGTTTTTTTATTTTAATAAAAAAAGCTTATACAAAAATAAACTTCATTTATGCAAATTAGAAAGTCGCACTATTTCGATGCAACGATGCATAAATTAGGATAATAATTAAGCTTGAGAGTAATTTTATTACCCTTACTGAATTATGCTTGTCCTAAACTTGAGGGGTTATAATGATATATGTTTCTAAAAAGTATGGTTTGGGGAATAAAAGGTAATAAGTGATTAATCATTTAATATTTTACGCAAACCTAAACTCTATGCACCTCCCAGACAACTTAAGGGTTCACAGAAGGATAAAAATGCAGCAAATAGTGAATAATTATTCAAGCTGATTTGCCCCTGCACCAATTTGGAATATCTAGAAATGGCAAAGTTGCATTGCAACCTATAAAAGATAAACACTTCAGTTTAATAAGAAGCATGTTTAGCAAAACCAAATCTAAAAGTAGCGGAAAACTATCCTTGGCTTTGCATGCTAGGTTGGTATTTTGGTGACATAACGCAAATTTAGATATAACGCTGGCTTTCAAACGCCATATAACTTTTTTGATTGATAAAGCTGTTACACATTTTTAAGGTTTTATCTCCCACTCACGTAACAATTCCATTTAGATCGTAAAGTTTCTGTAAAGACCCCTCTCATCAGTGAACAAATCAACGCTCCCCCTGTCCGAATCGCCATTGTGAGAAAAATGACATCTATGTTCATCACCTCGCTTTTCCTAACAATAATTAATGTGGAGAATCCATGAAAATCAGTAAGACAACCCCAAAATTCACTTATTACCCCTGGGTATGTTTGGGTTTAATGTTATTTGTATTAACTGGCTGCGGCAGTGACGACGATAGTTCAGGTTATATTAAGTTCTATAATGCATCAGCCAATGCCCCTGGCGTTTACCTCACAGTAGATGAAGATTTAGATAATGATGACGATGATGAAATTGAACTAACCTATAGCGCGGTTGAGTTTGCAGAAGTCAGTGCAAATAATGAGTTGGATACGGGAAGCTATTATGTGGAACTAGCCTGGCAGGATGAAGAAAGCAGCGATCGTAGTGATCTGGAAATGGTCTATCAGGAACAACTCAGTATCAACTCCGATAGCATCACCTTTCTTGCTATGATTGATGATATTAGAGAACCAGAGGTATTAAAATTTGATATTGAAGTCGTAGATGACGACGATGATGATGACGATGACCTGTTTAATCTCCGTTTCTTAAATCTTCATCCTGATTATCAAAACGTTGACGTATATATGTCTGCGGATAATGAAACCTTTAACGAAGCAGTATTTGTTAACACCAGCAGCTATACCGAGTTGTCTGAAAATATAAAAATGGATCAAGACCAATATATTTTCTACATCACCGAAGCGGGTAGTGATGAGGTTATTTACACTTCAACTGATCAATCCTATACCACTGTAAGCCAATACGTCATCGTGTTGAGAGAAAATATAGGGGTTGGTTCATCACCTTTTGCTATCGACAGCATTGGTACTAACGGCGCAACCTTGTTGAACGATGTTGATTCAGAAGCCACCTTTGGTTTCTACAATGGTGTGGCTGAAAGTGAATACCTGCCGAACTATGGCGGTTATATCAATATTGATGTCAAATTAGGGGATGACTCAGAAATCTTGCTTGAAGGCCTTGGCATAGGCGAGTTCAGTGATTCTACCACTACCGCAAATGGTGACTATGGATTTGATGTAACTGATTTTTACACGGAAGACACCTATATCAGTGATGCGTTGTTAAGTCTTGAAGAAAATGCTGACAGCACCATTTTCATTTATAACAAAATTGACCCTATTGATGATGATGAAGATAACGACATTGATGAAGACAGTGACGGGGTTGTTGATGGTTACGAAGCCACGATAAAGTCGCTAACCATTACCAAAAGTAACACTTCCAGTATCTATAGCCATGGAATCAAAGTAGTTAACTTATCCGATTCTGATGACTTTAGTCGAGTGACTTTCTACTTTGTATTAAATGACGAAATCATCTCAACGGCTGAAAATAAATTATCGGTATTAGAAACCAGCAGTGGTTCAGTTACTTTACTGAATAATACCTATGATATTTTCGCCATTGCCACTATCGACGGTACCGACGTCATTATGGATAGCTTGACGATGACGTTAGATGAAGACAGCGTAGAACAGTTTCTAATATTCTCAGAAAATGAATCTATGCCTTCTGGTTATCAAATGACCTTAGTTAACCAAAAATCTGACGAGTAATCTGACAACACCTCGCTCGCAAATTTTATAAAAAATTCCTACTAGAAGCAGGCACAACAAAATTGTGCCTGCTAAAGGACATACCTGAAATTTGCCTGCGGCGTGGCTAAAAAGTAGTAAACAGGAAATTCAATGAAAAAGATCCGACTTGTACTAGCGCTGTCCTGCTCCATGTTAGTGGGTTTTAAGGTCTATGCTGCGCAATACCAAGTAATAGAGTTACCCTTTACCGAGTTGGGCGACAGTGCGTCTCCCACAGACATAAATAGTATTGGTGAAGTGACCGTCAACCTTGTGAATAAATACAATCCACCGATTGATATATCGCTACTCGATTTCGATGCATTGTCTATTTATCTAACCGACGTTGAGTCGGCAAAGGTAGGTGATTTTAACGACGAGGACTACGCGTTCCTTTACAGTTATATTCAATCTTCTGCTGAGAATCAGTTATTCCAGCAGATTTCCGCTCAAAATGCCTATATCGCCACAGAATCAGATGCTGAAGAGCTACATGGCTTTGATATTTTTGACTCTGAAACGGACGATTATACTAATAGCGCTTATGTAAGCGCACAGGGAATTAACGATTTTGGTTATGCTGTAGGCTACAGTCATGATGGATTTTACACCCTCGATTATATCAATGCAGATATTGACGATATAACCTATGTATTAAATGAGTTTTATGTCAGAGGGTTTGCCTACATAGATGGCGATACGGTTGCCTTACCGCCAACAGAAACAACCGCGGGTGGTTTAAGTTACGCGTTTGATATCAACGACAGCAATCAAGTGGTTGGTTTTGGAACCACTGAATTAGTATCTGATGAGTTTGCCCAAAGTGTGGAAGATTGTGCAGATGATGATTTACGAGGGGATGTACCAGAAGAGTCATGTTTACGTAGTTTAAGTGTTGAGCTTAATACTAGCGTTTCTACCATTGCCCAACGCAGAGGTATTATCTGGCAAGTAGATGAACGAGGCAGTGTTACCGATACTTACGTTTTACCCATGTTAATTGAACCTGAAAGTGACGATGAAACTATTTATAGTAGTACTGCTATCGCCATTAACGATTATGGTGTGGCTGTAGGAGAATCCCCTGGCTACTACTTTGATACCACCACAGTCACCACATCTGCCGCTATTTATATAGATGACGAAGTCAGTACCATCAACCAAGATGAAGAAGTTTATTCCAGTACTGCAACGGCAATTAATAACGACAATATAGTGGTAGGTTATGCTTCAAAACTAGTAAACGGTAGTCTAGTGAATAAGTTTTTTGTTCACGATGTGGATGCCGACGTCACCGAATATCCAGATGATTTTTATACCTCAGCGAATAGCTATGCTACAGATATTAATGACCAAAACATGATCATCGGTTATGGCGACTCTGAGTACACCACATCTGGCATCAGTCGAACAGGCGCTTTTTTATATGATTATAGAAATGACCTTTTCAACGAAATAAATACTTTAATAGAATGCAATAGTGCCTACAACATCGTTGAAGCCCATAGCATCAACGACGATAACACTATTGTTGCCACCGCTACAGTGACAGAGGCTAGTCGTAATCTATCTGGAGAAATTATTTATGATGATTATGGTGCTGAGGTTGAAACTACTCATTACGTGGCAGTCAAACTAGAACCCATCTCTGGCGGATCCATAGATAACTGTGATGCTTTAGAAGCCGAAGTATTACGTCAGGGTGGTAGTATATATTGGTTACTTTTATTAACGCCTGTGGGTTTACTCAGACTGTATTCCATCAAAAAACCTAAGCTCAATTCTTGATAAACTGATTATTGTTGTGCAGGCACAAGTCTGCACAACAACCTTCCAACCTAGTTCTTTTATTCAAACTTTTTTATCCCCAAGAAAACTCCTTAGGGCTACTTTCTTGGATTTTCATGTAAAATAATCAGCCTATGCACTCCACAATAAAAAGTATTATCCATGTTTAAGCATTGTCCAAAATGTCAAAGTACAGATATCAGTTTTGAAAGTCAGCGCTATTGGCGTTGTGGTCATTGTGACTTTGTGTATTTTCATAACACCGCCGCCGGCGTTGCTGGAATTATAAAATATCAAAACCAACTACTTTTTACTATTCGAGCAAAAGATCCCTGTAAAGGAAAATTAGACTTACCCGGTGGCTTTGTGGACTATCATGAAACACTAGAAGAAGGTTTAAGCAGAGAGTTAATGGAAGAATTAAGCTTATCTATTGCCCCGCAACAATGGCAATATTTATGTTCTTTTCCCAATCAATATTTATACAAAAATATTAATTACCACACTATAGACAGTGTATTTGTCTGTGAGCTAGACGATAAACCAATAATACATTTAGAAAAATCAGAAATACTAGAAGCCCAATGGATAGGTTTAAACCAAATTGATGTCAGTGAAATTGCCTTCCCATCATTAGCCAAAGCCGTTACTCAATTTATCGATTTAGATTAATTCAATAACCTCAGGTCTCTGACAACCCCTTAAATTCTAAATCGAACATGGTTTTATGCTCATCAATATAATTTAGAAACTCAGCAAGCTTATTGGGTTTATTAAACCCCTGCCGATAGACCATGTAAATAGGCAAACTTGGACTTACCCAATCAGGTAAAACATGCACTAGCTCACCGGATTTAATGGCGTCTCGAACCAGAAACCAAGGCAATTGGGCAATACCTAAGTGGTTTTTCACGCAGTTTAATACCGCAACAAAATCAGCACACTGAAATGCCGCAGGAACCGATGCATATTCGGTTTTTGTACGATTTTGCAGTGTCCAAGTACTTTGTGTAGATTCAAAAAATTGCACACTTTTACAACTTTTCAAATCCTCAACCCCCTGAATTATATGGCTTTTAATATAGTCCGGTGATGCCACCAGCACACGATTAGCTTTACCAATTTGCCGTTGAATCAGGTTTTCGTGTTGGTTTTTGCCCATGCGAAAGGCTAAATCTAAGCCTTCTTTGAATAAATTTTCATACTCATAGGAAAGCTTAAGGCTCAGGCTAACCTGTGGCCAAGCCGCGAGAAAGTTTGGCAAAAGATAATTACTTAACACTCGCCCTAAGGCCGGAGGCGCAGCCAAATTTAATTTCCCTGACACACTGCTATTCAAAGTTTTAATATCATTAAACAAATGGTTCGAGTCTTCTAACAACACCAATGCTCGACTATATAGAATCTTGCCGGCTTCGGATAAACGCACCACCCGCGAAGAACGGTCGAAAACTTTACTCCCAAGCTCCCCTTCCAGCTTTGCAATATCTTTACTTAACTTCGACTTAGTGACCTTGAGTACATTCGCCGCTTCGGTGTAACTCAGGGTTTCAGCAATGACCACAAAGTGCCGTAACAATTTTAAATCGATGATCTGATTATTTATCATGTGAGTGTCTTTATAGCTCTGTTAACGATTTAAAGGAACTAATGCCCTTTTCTATTTTCACAACCCTAGCACATTGTTTCCATACTAGAAACTCTGAGTTTCTTTTACATCTATTGTTACTTCCAACCGATTCAATAGAATAACCTCATTGAAGGCTACTAAGCCAAAATCTAAAAATGCGAGGAATACAAATGATTAATGCCTATGCAGCCAATGCCGCTGGAAACAAATTAGAAAAATTTCAATACGATCCGGGTCCGTTACAACAGGATGATGTGGATATTAGCGTGGAATCTTGTGGTATCTGTCATAGCGATCTGAGCATGTTAGACAACGAATGGGGCTTTACTCAGTACCCTTTTGTGCCAGGTCACGAAGTAGTTGGAGTGATTAATGCCGTTGGTGACAATGTTACTTCCTTAAAAGTTGGTCAACGAGTGGGACTTGGCTGGCAATCGGGTTACTGCAATGCCTGTAGAACCTGTCAATCGGGAGATCATAACCTTTGTTCATCTGCTGAGCTAACCTTAGGTGGTCGTCACGGTGGTTTTGCCGATAGAGTCCGCGCTCAAGCAAGTGCGGTTGTTGCCCTACCCGATGAGTTAAACCCACAAAGTGCAGGTCCATTATTTTGCGGGGGTATTACCGTATTTAACCCATTGGTGCAATTCGACATCAAACCCACTGACAAAGTAGCGGTAATCGGCATCGGTGGTCTAGGCCATTTAGCCTTGCAGTTTCTAAATTCATGGGGATGCGAAGTCACCGCCTTTACGCGAAATAGTAAAGAGCAAGACGAGCTCATTAAACTAGGTGCCCATAAGGTACTTAATAGTAGTTCAGATGAAGAATTGGAAGCCGCTACAGGTACCTTTGACCTGATAATATCCACAGTAAATGTGAAACTAAACTGGAATGCCTATGTGTCTACGCTAGCGCCTAAAGGTCGTTTACATTTTGTTGGTGCCACAACAGAGCCGTTAGATTTAAGTTTGTTCCCATTGATGGCGGGGCAACGTTCAGTTTCTTCATCGCCAGTTGGCAGTCCTGCGACCATTAAAACCATGTTAGATTTTGCAGCCCTTCACAAGGTTGAGCCGGTAACAGAATATTTTCCTTTTGAGCAAGTTAATGAAGCGCTAGATAAATTGCGCAATGGAAAGCCCCATTACCGCATCGTATTGCAGCATAAATAACCTCGAATATAAACAACGCTAAACTGCCACCGGACTAGCTATCCGGCGGTAGTTTTTGATCTATTGAAATGACGAGTGGCCATTGAGATTAATTCGTTTTAGCTAATTTACTCGCTTGTATTGCCAGCCCTTCACATACTGAATTAAATGCATCACCTTGCATCACAGGTAGGTGAGGTAACATCACTTCTTGCAGTTCTTTTCTAACGATAGGTGACAAACTCATACCACCGGTTATAAACAACATTTCTGGTGGCTCACTGCTATTGTCTAAACATTGAGTCACTAAACGTTTTACTCGACGCATCCAAGTTTGCATGGAGCGGTTCAAATCAGTCAGCGTAATATTAACATCGTAGTCTGGTTCAATATAATGCAGTGGTAAGGTCACTTCATCTTTAGAGGACAACAACTCTTTGGCTAGACGGGAGGAGTTGACGAGTCTGGCAGAGAGTTTTTGCTCCTGCACAACCAACAAGCGTTCTAACAGTCGAGGATCTTTAGTAATAGACATGGTTTGTGCGATTTCCAAACCATAGTCTTCGGAGAAAAACCGGTTAAGTTTGGAAATATCATCAACAGCACACATATCCGAGAAATAGGTTGGTGGAATGGGTAAACCGCTATGTGTTAATAACTCTTGCCCCATTGTTGGCGCAATGGATTTTACGATGAGGTTTTTATCACATTCCATTCCCCCCAAGCGTGTTCCTGTGACCGCAAGAACATCTTGTTGACGGTCCAAATTCTCTCGCTTCTGGGGAGATAATTTAATGCAACACACATCAGTAGTACCACCACCTATGTCGACCACCAGCACATTGGTAGGTTTTTCTAGGGTACGTTCAATTTGATAGGCAGCAGCGATGGGCTCTTCGAGAAATTCAACCTTGCTAAAACCGGCTTTTTGCGCAGCTTGAGTCATAATATCGATGGCTTGATTGTTGCCCGCATCTCCCCGCGTACCGTGGAATTTAACCGGGCGGCCAATTACCGCTGTATCTACTGTGGTTTGCAGTTGCTTTTCGGCACTCAGGCGAAAAAACTCTAATTGTTTAGCAATAATTCCCACGAAGGCTTGTTGCTGACCGGCAATTAAAGTCGCCCCTAAAAAGTTCTTCGGCGAGTAAATTAGACGTCCTTTATCCGGCATTTTTAAATACCGTCTAAATCCTTCTTCCCCAAACGCGAATTTGCCTGTTTCAACCAATTGTTGCAAGGATAAATCTTGCACTGTCATGTCTTTTAACAACAGTTGAATAGCCTTGCGTTGCAGCGCTGGTAGGTTATGCAATTGACCACGAAAATCGTCTATTTTTTCGCTATATATGCGTTGTTCTCTTGGATCTGAAGCCTCGTAATAGCCTTGTTTGGCTTTTTCAATCTGATCGTTTATAGCACGTTTAATCTGTGCAACTTTTGCTTCAATAATCCCAACCGGAGGCAAAGGTAAATCGTCTTCATAATAAATAAAGACTGAAGAGCGGATTTTGTTAGCTGCATCTAGATCAGGATCAAGTTTAATAAATTGGTGTTTTTCACCATCAAAAAAAACCACCTCAGAATTTGAGGTGCCATAATCTATGCCAATCGCTGCCATTTGAGTCCAACACTAGTGAAAATTAAAGTCGCGGATTGTAATGTAAAACGCGTTATTGTTCATCTATTGTTTGCGATCCAAAAATTACTCCTAAAAGAATAGAGCTTGAGCCATTCAGACAAAGGTGACTTTATGCCGTTCACCAATATCTGGCATTTTATGCAAATCCTCAGGCATCGCTTTTACTCTATCATTAATTTCCTGGAAGAAATGATGGGAATGACTGGGAGACTCAAATGCAATGAACAATCCCTCTTCATCAGATACCCCTTTAAATCCATGCACGTGATTGGCTGGTACCAAGGCATAGTCACCTGGATTCAATAACGAAACTGTATCATCCAAGCGCAATTCAACTTGCCCTTTTAGAACATAGAAGCCTTCATCCCATGGGTGAGAATGGGGAGGCGCGCCTAGCCCTTTAGGGACGGTATTTAACATACTTGAGTAACGCCCGTTAGTATCGTCTGCAGTACACAAGAATTTCAGTTTCATCCCCAATACAGCTAACCAATTCTCATCACTTGCATGTTTAATCATAGCTCTCGTTTCCATCTGAAATGCCCTTTTGTGACATATTGTTATGTATAAATATTAGACAGGAGTCAGTACCTATGTCAAGATAACAACACAAATGACAAACCATTAATATCCAATGACAACATTGCAGCAAAAAAAACTAGAGTTTACCCGCAATCTTATATTGAGTGCGGCTTGTGAATTGACTGATGAGCTAGATGTAGATGAAATCAGCTTTAAGAAGATTGCCCAACGTGCAAATATTTCTGAGCGCACCATATTTAGATACTTTGATAGCCGAGAGGCATTTTTAGATGAACTTACACAGCGATTGTATGGGCAATTAGAGTTACCCGATTTTCCCACACAGATAACTCAGTTGCCTGACTATATCTCACAGTTTTACACCCAGCTTGATAATCAACAGCGAAAAGTGTTGGTATTACTAAAAGGTGAGTTATTTCAACGTGTTTTGTCGACATCTGCGAAAGCACGGTTAGAAGAGTTGATTAAATTGTTAACGGAAACTTATCCGAATACCGATGAGAAAGAAATTGTTAAAACCGCGGCCAATATTCGTCATAATTTAAGTGCTTCAAGTTGGCGTTATTATCGAATGTACTTTGAATTTGATCTAGACACCTGTATTGAATGTTCGCAGATGCTGGTCGCTCAAGCGCTGCAGCATCTGCATAAAGTGAGTGTCGAAACTACTGAGACTTAATTAGAATAAGCTCTTGTTGCGGTGGAATTAAATACTCAGCGCCGTCTTCGGTAATTTGCACCATTTCTTCTACTGAAATGCTTTTTCCTTGACCATTTTCCAGCGACCAACTGTAAAATCCATCGAACGCAAAGGTCATGCCTTCGGCTAAGGTTCGTAACGAAGCAGGTCTAACACTCACAGCCCTTGAACCACCTAAATTTGGCCCTGTATCGTGGGCAACATATCCCACTGGGTGTCCAGTACTCCACATCAATGGAATAGAACCCGTCGCTTCCATCACTTTACGTTGTGCAGTATCAACATCAATTCCTCTCACACCCGGTTTCATTGCCATAAACGCAGCATTTTGGCCTTGTTTAGCATTTTTCCAGTAACCTTGTATGTCAGCTGGAGCTTTGCTTTCACCTTTTTTAAGGACATAAGCAAAACGTTGAATATCAGTTACCCAACGTCCGTACACGCGGATCCCAAAATCAGTTTGAATCACATCGCCAGGCATAATGACCTTATCTGTGGGATGAGAGTGTCCACGGTCTGGTCCAGAATTGATATTTGGGTTTTGCGCTGCGGCCCATCCATCTGTCACTCCCGCTTCACGCATTTTCATTTTAAGAAAACGAGCCAAGTCTGCATCAGTTGTCACCCCAGGTATCACTTGCTGATACGCTTCTACCTGCCACTGGGCGGTTAACACGGCAGCTTTCGCCATTATCTCAATTTCCGCAGGCAATTTAATTGACAACCATTGATAAATAACCTCTTCAGCTGAGGTTAAACGCTGACTAAATTTAGGTCCTAATGCCTTAGTAAGTTGTTGATACTGAGTGAAACTAATGCCGTCGGCTTGGGCATTTTTAGTCGACATATTAATTGCAATAGAGGCAAAGTTTTTGTCTTTGATAAAATCAGCCGCAGTTTGAATCGCCGATGCGCTACGCTCTACTGAAACCACTTCATCTAGCAAATTGATATCTTTGAGTGCGGTGGATTCACCTGCAGGCGAGAATGCCATCGAGTGAAATTGATAATTCTGGTTATAAAATAAAAAGGCGGCAGTTTGCCCGGCATTTTCACACCCCACGTGATCCGCTAGTGGGTCATTATTATTCTCACGACAAATCACTAACCAAGCATCCACATTTGCTTTTGTTAAGGCTGATGGTAATAAAGTTGCTATTCTTTGTTTACGTATTTCAGGCCATGGCGAGGGGTCAGAAAATTGTGCAGATACCATAGTAGGCAACAGCAGCACAAATAACACACTGATAAATTTCACGTCTTAATTTCCCTTTTTATTTAGTTATTTTTAATTTTTGAATGTGAATTAATCGTTCGCTAATTCAATCTTTAGAAGCATAAATACAATATATATACTATGCAACAATGCATTGATTTTGTTGAAGGTTTACCAAAGTAACCTAAATTAATAGGTCATCGACTAATTCCATTAAAACTACTTATCTGAACTCACTAAGCCAGCCTGCTTTAATGAGTCAGCGAGTAGATCGATGAATGCAGGCACGTCAAAATAGGAAGTATGTATTAACTCCTGCCAATTGAGACTATCGCTTAACTCAGTGCGAATGTCAGGGGAAGTCCCGGCACTTTCAGACATGCCTAATACTAAACGTACTTTGTGCAAGGTTTTAATGGCATTTTTTTCACTGTGTTTACGCAAAGGTTCGGCTATTGCCTCATTTAAAAAGTCACATTTATGGGCAAATTGAGGTGGGTGTGAGCTTATGGCATGCACATCCTCTTTTAACAAATCATCGCCCCATGCCCGTTTCTGAATTGAGGTCCAAATCACTTTGTTGAGTACATACGCCATTGGCCGACCAAATAAAAACGCTAAAACACTCAATAATTTTGTCAGTATCCAGGTAGCCGGTATCCAAATAAGTAAAATTTCAAATGCAATGGAAAAGGTAATCCCACCGACACTAAAACCTTCTGTCCCATCTTCGTTTGAGACAAAATAGGTCAGCATTTCACCGCCATTAAAGGCCAAATCGAACGCAAATATCAACCCAACCAAAATAACCAACCCAAATTGCAAACCGGCAACAATGGGCATCAAAAAACTGTTTGGAATAATAGGCGCACTAATATTTTGAACGTTACTTAGGGCACTAATGGCTTCATCTTCTTTATGCCATAACCCGCACCATGACTTTCGATAAAGCTGTTCAGCTTGTTGTTTTTGTTTTTTACTAAACCAACTTTTTTTGCGCGCTTCGTATAACCAAAGGCAAACATAAGTGATAACCCCATACAGAGTCATTGCATAACCTAAGGTTATAAAGTCTTGATTCACCTCGGGCTTGAACATCGTCATTAGCAAGATCCAAACACCCAACACTAAAGCCACTATGCCGGTAGTGTAAATAGTTAAACCTATGCTTCGAAGGCGTTGAAATAGAAATGTGTTTGGTCTGTAATCTAAAAAAGGCGTGCCCACTGTACACCACAGTTTAAGCCGTTCAAAAGGCGCATTATTTGCTACTGATTTTAAAAGGGCGTTATAGATAACCGAGCCACCATGGCTATGCCCAATGAGGTAGTAGTCTTGCTTGGCCTCATCGTAGGATTTCAATTGTTCAGCCAAGGCAAATCCTGCTGCTCGCCTTTTATCTTCGCTGTTAGGACCAATTTCCCATTGAAAGGGAACAATTTCAACTTGGGCGGGATCCAGTGCTAAGCGTTTTTGCAATTCCCCCATAAAGACACTACCAAGTTGCCACCACTTATCTCCTGAACTAGTGACATCCCCCGCCCCAGTACCATGGACGGTAACTAACTTTATGGGCGTATCATTTTGACTTACTTCGTCCTTAGACTCTTTTTTATTATTATTAATGGACACAAATCATTCCTTAATTAGTTTCCAAAGCCCTTACTAGCGCTATGGCTATTGTCTGACTGTACTATTTTTAATCTAAAACTAGCAGTTTTTTACAATTTAGCCAGCGATAACCCTGCTACAGCAAATTATTGAGACACCCATGATAAGAGCGGGAAAAATTATCGAGACACCCATAAATATCTTACTCTCAAGACACCAATTAGAATCAATAATTTCACCCTCGTTTACCCCTGCCTGTGCCAGTATGCTGAAATCTATTATCGATGAAGATTCTGTGATTTTAAGGGCTTTAGAGAATTGGTAAGTGACCCGCAAAGCATGGTGATATCTTTCACTGTTATCTTTAACTGCAATGGGTACGAGCTTTGTGCTGAACAAAAATTATCGAGACACCCATAAATGTCTTTCTATCAAGGCACCCATTAAAATCAATAATTTCACCCTCGTTTGCCCCTGATGATGCCAATATGGTGAAGTCTATTGTCGATGAATATTCTGTGATTTAAAGGGCTGTAGAGAATTGGTAAGTGACCCGCAAAGCATGGTGATATCTTTCACTGTTATCTTTAACTGCAATGGGTATGAGCTTTGTGTTGAACAAAGCAACATAGTGATACAAAAAGTATTTCAAACTCTTCTATAAATACAAAAAGCCAGAGTAAAAACAACGCTTCACTCTGGCTCGTTTCATCACGCTAAGCAAGTTTCTTTAAACTATCCACGAGTTGTTGAATTTCATCAGCCCCGGTAAATACTTGGGGAGTGATACGTACACAAGCACCGGAGTCTAATCCTTTACGGATAACCGTGAAAATCCCAAAATCATTCTCCAGTCGCTGCTGCAATTTATTGGCATCATCAATACTGGTTTTTCCCTTTAGTCGAAATGAACTCATCCCTGTAGATGACATACTGTCTTTTCCGCCTAACACTTCGATATGGCTCATGGATTGGGCTTCTGTAAACCACAAGTCTCGCAAATAGTGAAGTCGCGCTTGTTTATTTTCGCCACCAATGGCCTGATGAAAATCCAGTGCGGTCGGTACCGTTAAAAATGCAGCGAAGTTAGCAGTGGCTGTATGCACACGAGTGTACGCTCGGCTGTTATCAGGATCTGACTCTCCAGGGTAAGGTGCAATTTTATTTAAGCTACCTGTTTTCATGTACAAGGCACCTACACCAACAGGTGAACCTATCCACTTATGTAAATTAAATCCGGTCCAATTAACCTCAAGATCACTAATTTTATAGTCGATTAATCCCCACGATTGAGCGCAATCGCAAATAACATCAATACCCCGTTTTTTCGCTTCTTTAACAACTTCAACGACTGGAAAAACTAAACCGTGTTGATTACTCACATGGGTGAGTAACATCAATTTAATCTCTGGATGTTTATCAAAGGCAGATACGTAGGCTTGCAATAATTGCTGTTGGTCGGCCAGACTAGGTGTAATGACTTCGACACTTTTCACTCCCTGATCCTGCTCTAACCATTTCATTGTCGTTTTGAAGCTAGGATAATCACTGTCTGCAAATAACACCGCATCTCCAGCACTCAAACCTTGATATTGCCGAATCAGGTTATGGATGGCTTCAGTGGCATTGCGAGTTAAGACAATTTCCCCCTCTTCTGCCCCCAGAGCTTGAGCCACTCGACTCGTTGCATGTCGAATATCTCTGGGAAAGTGCTTACGAGCATAAAATGAGTTTTGATCATTAACCATCTTAGTTGCCCGTTGGTACGCCTCAATGACGGGCTTAGCCATTTTTCCCCAATAACCGTGCTCAAGATTAACGATACCCTGTGTTCGATCATAGTAAGTGGCGACTTCAGCCCAAAATGCTTCATCAGCGGCTAAACGGCCAGCAGAACCTTGAGTTGTTTTAGGCAAAATAAACGAAGAAGCCTGTTTTTCAGCCGCAACACCAAATGACGAAATAGCCGCTGTAGTGGCAACGCCAGTTAACAAATGACGACGGCTTATGGAAAATTTAGATGAGTTCATATGAGCTTCTAATTGGTTTCAATTTAAGGGGTAAGATAAATATAATCTATGACAATTCGATAAAATAAGGAATACATTTGAGACGGGTTTCATTGGTTAAGCAAAACCTGTACTGAAAAATAAAAGACTAAAGCTGTGAAGTTAGATTAGCATCAACAAATGTGAGATTTACTTTTGCTTTAAATTGCTTGCAGGTTTAGTTTGATTTAGGGATTTTTTGGAAGCCGTCTTTTGTCCAAAAAAATAATCCGTAAAGCGCGCCATATCGCAAGGTGAAGAACTCAACTCTGGGGCTGAGTCTAATGTTTTTGACGATCTGTTTTGCTTTTTCATTTCCTTTTTCCTTAGATCTTTTCACCCACTGCATTTGAAAACACACAAACAATAGACTGGTTCACAACAACATCAGTGATTTTTAGTACATTATTAGTATAAAACACTATGGCGGTTTTGCCTGCCGCTGAGCTAATCTCGATTACAAACTCTCTTAAACAAGCCACTCACATTTACGTGACTTTTATTTATCCAAAAGCGGTTTTACTCGTCAAAAATTTTAACAACTTTATAACATGAAAAGATTAAGTCATTGTTTAATAACAAGATAAAATTTAGGTTTGAAATATGCATATTTAGCCATGCAAATTCTAAATTTGCAGTTATCTAAATTAAAAAGGAAGTACTATGAATTTATCTAAATTAGTTAAATTAGCAGTTTTAGGTTCGGCTTTTATGACCATGTCTAGTCATGCAACATTAGTCACCAAGACCTTTGACAATGGCGATTCATTAGCAGATTTTTATGTTGATCGAGCGGCACCTGCGAGTTTCCAAATTATTGGCAACGAGCTTGTTATGGGTATCGACGGTTCAACGTCTACTGGAGGCGGTTCGTTTTACGATACCCAAGGCATGAAGCTAGACATAACAGGCTCAAACTATGTGTCTGTCGATATGTTTATTGATTCAGCTTGGACCAATAGTGAACGTTTTGCAGGACTCTGGGGAGTTGGCAGAGATGCTGCCAATAGCATATCTAGCTACCCAATTCTAGAATTCCAAGGGGCGGGAGTTACCGATCCTAGCGCGGGTTTAGCAATCTGGGACAACGCGTGGGTTGACCTATTAACGCTTTTTAACCTAGATGAATTCAACACTATTGCGTATAAGGCAGCGAATAACGGAGTGCAGTATTTTGTAAACGGCACTATGGTGTATTCTGAAACAGCATCAGCAACAACCTCTTTTGGCGAAGTTATTTTAAATGCTAAAAATGATGGTAATTCGTTTGATGTACGGTATGACAATCTAACATACGGTGTGGTTTCTGAGCCTGGCGCTATCGCACTCCTTGGTTTAGGTATGTTGGCTATGGGGTTACGTCGCCGCAAATCTTAAACAGAAAAAACAAAAAGGGTCAGCGTGAATTTCACACTGACCCTTTTTTATTATTCCAAATGAATAGAATTAAATTTTAACGTGGTTGATTGTGATAATGTCCGATAAGTGCCGCGCCTAAAAATACAAACATGATACACATAACGCCTAGCATCCAAAAATGAGTGATTTCGAATTCTTGCATGATATTACCCTCGTCTATTTTAAATGGTTATTTCCATTTACCAGCATAAAAAAATCGGTAAAAAGCATAACCTATCAACATAATTGTTATGATGATGATAGATACTTGTAAAAAAATATGCCAGAACATGTTAACTCCTTTTTCAATTTGTTTTACTATTTGCAACAACTTGTGCGTTATATTCCACCGAATTGAAATATTTATCTTTGCCTGGGCACAATAAATTAGTCGTCACACCCACAAATAAAGTCAAAATCAGCATAATGTAAGAATTAGGAATATCAGCCATTCCTAGCAGCTGTGGCAAATTGGTAAAGGACCATAGGGTATTTATGCACCACACACACCCTAAGGTGATAGCTGCACCAATACTGGAACGTTTCCAAAATAAACCACTTAGAATTAACCATAGAACCGGCATTAGCCATGCTAGTACCCACCCCACTGAAGCGAGGATTTGCGGCAGAAATGAGCCTACTAAAATAGCCACTAAAGAGAGCAAAACAATCACAATTCGAGTGACCTTGGCGATTTCTTTTTCGGTGGCATCTTGGCGATAAAATCGTCGATAAATGTCGTTACTGAAAATAGTCGCAGGTGCCAGTGCTGTCATTGCAAAAGAGGACAATATTGCCGCCATAAATGAGCCTAAAAGCAGAATCACCAGCCAGTCCGGTAACATATTAACCAACATAGATGTTGCTGCTGTTTTAGGGCCAAGGGCGGCAAATTCAGGAATCGATTTGGCGGTAAGTCCAATAACACAAATGAAGACGCCGAACATGCCATTCACAGGCGCAGCAATCCAGAGGGCTTTAACAATGGTCCGCTCGTCTTTTGCGCTCATGCATACCTGTAACAGAGGCTGATTTGCGGGTTGACTGAACACTAAGGCAACAACTAGTCCAAATGCAAAGGTCCAGAGTAAATGGGAAGAGCCAAAGACCGAAAGAGCCGCTTCATTGCCACTGCTAACATAAAACTCAGATACAGAACTAAAGTCTTGATTGGGTAATTGAAAAGCAATAAACATAGTCGCTAAAATCACCGCGATATACATAATGATGGCGTTGGCTACATTTATCCAACCCACTTCTTTAATGCCCGCAAGCACTACATACAAAATCCCTAACACGCCACCGGCGATGGCACTGTATTGCACGTTCCAGCCCGTCATTGCCGAAAGCAAAATGGCAAGACCTTGGGTTTCTAGGGTTAACACACCAAAAATTGACCCCGCCATTACGCAGCCCACTACCACTCGAATTCCCGGGTTATAGAGATCTTCCAATAATTGAGGAACGGAGTTAACGCCCGTACGGCGCATCCACAATCCTGTGGTTAAGCACACCACAACCAGCAAAATAACATGGGCAATCGAAAACCAGAGTGCTGTCGCCCCCATATCCCAAGACATTTCGAATATCCCCATAATATGAGGCGTTCCCAATACCGTCAGAGCCAAAGTTGCGGCTATCACGGTTACCCCTAATTGGCGTCCGCCGTGGGTAAATTCAGCGTCGTGGGCGACTTTGTTTTTACTTGCTTGTTTAGCAACGAAATAACCCACGCCACCAATCAAAACAAGTTCGTAAATCAACACACATAATATAAGCGATATATTCATAGATTTACTCTCCAGCTTGTTTGCTTAAGTGCGGTGAGGAAAATGCAGGAGCAATGCGTCCCACCACAGAGCCTAGGCCAATACGTAACCCATTTTCTGATTCACAAAACCCACTCAGTTCGATCTCATCACCATCTTCTAAAAACCCTCTGAATTCATTACCAGGAAGAGCAATACTATCTTGCCCTCCCCGAGTAATTTCTAGTAGCGACCCCGCTTCTGCTGCATTAGGGCCAGACTGGGTGCCAGAACCTAAAAGATCGCCAGAATTCAGGTTGCAACCTGTTTGAGTGTGATGACTGAGCATTTGATTAATGGTCCAAAATGCATGTTTGAAACTGGTTTGACTAAGTTTTTTCGCGGGAATGCCGTTTTTACGCATTTGTGCAGTCCTAAGGTGACAAGTCATTTGAATATCGAAGCCACCAAAAACACTATTTTCATAGCTTTCCAGAGACGGAACTTTAGGTCTGTTGGCATACCTTGTTGGCGGCAATCTAAATGGCGCTAACGCTTCAGCAGTTACCACCCAAGGTGAAATACTGCTCATGAAGTTTTTCGATAAAAACGGCCCCAGTGGTTGATATTCCCAAGCTTGAATATCTCTTGCCGACCAATCATTCAGCATACATACGCCGAAAAAATGCTGCTCAGCTTGTTCAATAGCAACAGCTTCGAAGGCAGGGGTAGGTCGACCAACAAATATGCCTAACTCAACTTCATAATCAAGTTTAGCGGTAGCGGTCAATTCAGGTGTTTGCGTTGTAGGATTTAAACATTGCCCTACAGGACGATAGACCTGTGTACCTGACGGATGAATACTCGAAGCACGACCATGATAACCTATGGGTAACCATTGATAATTGGGCAATAGAGGATTGTCAGGACGAAATAATTTTCCTACGGATGTGGCGTGGTGAATCGATGTGTAGAAATCCGTGTAATCATCAATATGACAAGGTAAACATAGGCTTACTTCTGACATAGGCATCAAAGTCTTTCTTATTGACGATTCCCATTTACTGCCACTGGTTAAAGCCTTTGATAATGATTGTCGAAAAGCTTTTGAAACCTCTCGTCCTAAAGACATAAAACGATTTAATGACGTGTCGTTAAGCGCTTCGAGGCCCTCACCTGCTTTGCCTGTAAATGGACGGTCGGCCCAAAGCTTATGCAGATTTATCACATAATCACCAATGGCAACACCACATCTGCGGATCCCATCGGAGTCTTTAAAAACCCCAAACGGCAGATTATGAATAGAAAAAAACGGATGGCCGTTGGCACTATCAAGCCAACTTATCAATGACGGATCATGAGTACCATCCAAAAAAGGATTTTGCTGATTTAATTTAGTATCTGATTCCACGCTTCATCATCTCCGTGCCTATCACTGTGGCTTTCTTTTTTAACTTACTGATTAATGAGGGCTCTAGTTTTTGGCCAAAGCGAGAGGACGGTGTTAACACCACAATGGCAGCAATGGGCTGACGAATACTATTAAAGATTGGTACCGCCACTGCACAGATCCCCAAATGCAGTTCTTCTTTATCCGTGGCATAACCTTGTTTGTTGTATTCGATTAATCGCTCGCGCAATTGTTGTTTATCAGTGATGGTATTGGGAGTGACTTTCTCAAGTTCTCCTTTCAACAACATATCCACCCGCTCATCGTGAATATATGAAAGTATTGCTTTAGCACCGGCTGCGGTATGTAAAGGTAAAACTTCACCTGGTGGCAATACCACTTTTAACGGCAAGTTAGAGGGAGCGGTATAGGTAGGTACGGTAGAATTACCTAGCCATATTTCTAAAGTAACAGTCTCTTGCAATCCATCACGAAGCTCATCAATATGAGGACGAGCCAGATGTAAAATTTCATCAAAGTTAACGTCTGCCATCGTCATGGCAAGTTGATAGATGGCAGGCCCTAACCAATATTTACCTGTTTCTTTGTTTTTATAGACAAATTCATGTTCTGCTAGTTTCATTAACAACCGCGATACCGTTGCTTTATGAATATCCAATTTTCTACCTAGACTGGTGGTTCCCACCTCTTGGTTTTCTTTGGCCAGTTCAATCAGAATACGAATGGCTTTGTCTACGGTAGACGATGAGTCACATTCTTTCATAGCGCCCCCTAAAATTAGTTAACCCGATATTACTGTCGACACCAGATTCCGCAATAAAGATGTCTCACTATATGAGACAAATGGTTTATATAGTGTGTTTATTTTGTAAATATTTTGTAATTGTTGATTTGTGGTAAATTAATTTCGTAATGAGGAAGGAATAACAAGGGTAAGAAAGATTTTGACAAGAAAAACGCCCGTAGCAGAACTTAACCTACCACAGGCAAAAACGTGTTAAAGGGTTAAGTTTACTCGGGTGAACCAACCTGTGAGCGCAGAATTCCAATGCCCTCTACTTCTAATTCAATGTTGTCGCCTGGCTCTATCCAACGTTCAAGTTCATCACCACAACCGAAGGCTATAGTGCCTGAACCAATGAAGTCACCTGGGTGCAGCGTCTCAGATTTTGAAACATGCTCGATAATTTGCGCAAAACTCCAGTACATATCAGAGGTATTACCTAATGACCAAGTTTCACCGTTAATGCGGGCTTCCATTTTAAGGTTTGCAGGATCAATTTCATCGGGAGTAACCAGACAAGGTCCCATCACGTTTCCCATATCCATATCTTTGCCTTTTGCCGGTCCTAACAGCATGGTAATTTCTTGCTGAAGTACATCTCTTGCGCTGATATCGTTAAATATGGTGTAACCCGCGATGTAAGAAGCTGCATCTTCAGCACGTATATTACGTCCTGTTTTGCCGATATAAATACCAAATTCCAATTCAAAATCGAGCTTTTTAGTGTAGTTTGGCCAAGGGATTACGCTATTATCACCACATACCGTGCTGGTGTTGCCTTTATAATAAAGTGGTTGCTGATACCACAGTTCTGGAATCGGTTTCCCGGTGCGCTTTTCGAAATTTTTAGCGTGGGTTTCAAAGCTTATGGTATCTCGTATCGAATTTGGATTTAGTACCGGTGCAAGCAAAGTTACTTGTGACATTAACAACTGCAACGGCTGATTTTCAGGGCCAAACATAGGTTGATTGTTTGTGTAGCGACTTTTTACAAATTCAAAACCTTTTTTCGCCTCCTCCATACTGTAAGCCCCTCCTTTTAGAAGCAACAGCATGTCAGCGGGAACCACGGCATCAGCGATTTCCTGACAACGTTCAGATTCAGTATGTTCCTTTAGGTAAAATGCATAAGCGAAATTAAGATCAACAACATACTCGTGCAATTGCGCACCTATGCGGTTAATAGGGCCAAAGGGCGAGTCGACAGAAAAAGAAATGAGTTTCACAGGTGTACTCCTTGCAAAAAATAATAGTTGTCTTCAATAAAACCTAGGTTTTGAATGCATTCCAAGGTTAATTATTTTCAATGAAAAGCTTGAGTTGGCGTAATAAGCGTTCATTATTAACCGCCACTTTTTTCTCGCCGCGCCCTTGATCATATTGGTACCAGCCCTCCCCTGACTTCAATCCTAGTTCGCCACGTTCCACCTTATCGAGTAGTTGTTGAGAAGGTAAATGGGCATTACTCAGGGTAGGAAAAATATTAGCTGAAGCACGGGCAGCAGTATCAAGGCCAATCATATCTTCAGCCTCCATTGGTCCTAGGCAAGCAAGCCTAAATCCATAACTGGCTTTAACGGCAATATCTAAGTCTTGGGGTGATACAACCCCTTGCTCAAGTAAGTAGTCGATTTCTCGCTCCATTGCCCCGGTAAGACGATTAATAATAAAACCTGGAATTTCTTTTCTGACTAACACGGGTTGTTTACCGATGGATTTCATCAATTCAAGGGTTAGATCAATAGTTTGTTGGGAGGTTTGCGCGCATTTATGCACTTCAACCGCAGGAATAATATGTGCAGGATTAAAGTAATGTAGTCCAATTAAACGCTGTTGAGTGGTCATTTTCGCGCCCACATCAGAAACCGTCATACTACTGGTATTGGTAGCCAAAATAATATTTTCCGGCAAGCTGTCGAGCTGTTCAAATAAGGATTGTTTTAATTCAATCAATTCCGGCAACACCTCTACAACAACATCGCAATTTACTAAGTGTTCTGCCACATTTTCAGTGGCTGTATAACTAATCCGTTGCAATATTTCGAGTTTGTTTTCAGTAATTAGATCGTGAGTTTGAAACTGCTCCAAATTGCGAGTAATACCACTTTCACAACGCTGCAAGGCCTCGTCCGAAATATCATATACATCGACTTTTAAGCCCGCCTGGGCAAACCCCTGCGCAATTCCTTGACCCATTACGCCGGCACCAAGAACGGCGACGCGGTTAATTTGCTGTATTTGTTGAGAAACCATTAGTATTCATCCGATTTTGCATTTAACTTGTTAAACTTTCGTTAACAATAGTAAGGCTGAAAAGGATTGAGCAGCAAGACAGGCGTATCACTATATGAGACACCTTGCAGGAATATGCGCAAATAGCGCCACAGCACGGGGCTAAGTTTACTTTCAAAGCGTTTCAACATGTGAAACACATCCATTGACCGGAGAATCGACCATTCGTAACCTAGATTTAACAATTTTATTACATTGATCAATTCACGAAAATGCGATGGCGCATTGAGGAGTACCTATGAGTAATGATGTACAAAGACGTTTTAAAAGAAAGCCCCTAGCACTAGCAGTTTGCACGCTTTTGCTAAATCCAATAGTTGGCAATAGTCAACTTTATGCACAAGAACAAGCCAACCTCACGGAAGAAGAAGCGGTTGAACAAATTGTTGTTTTTGCTCGAAAACGTGGAGAACAAGAAAAAGATGTACCGGTTTCTCTTACCGCAATGAGTGGCGATGAGTTAGTTCAGGCAGGTGTTTCTGATATTACTGGCATGTTTGCTTTGATGCCTGGTGTAGAAAATAACGCTGACGGCAGTCGAATTGCGAACAAACCGGCCATTCGAGGTGTTGGTTCTACAGAAAACTCCTCAATACGCGCTAAGGTCACGACCTTTATTGATGGTATTCCCATTGTTGGCGCTCAAGGTATGAGCTCCTTTGCTGGCTTGCAACAGGTCGAAGTTTTGCGTGGACCGCAAAGTGCCGCATTTGGACGTTCAACCTTTGGTGGCGCAATAAACTATGTTACCCGTGACCCTGATCCCCTCGGTGATTTGGAGTTTGATGTGCGAGCAACCCTAGGTACCGACGATACTAAAAATATCAGTTTGTCTCTTATCTCGCCTTTGGTTGAAGATAAGTTAGCCGTAGCAGTCACCTTAGAGTCAAACAGTTATGGCGGCCCTAGCGAATGGGTAACGACCTCAGGCGACCAACTCGGCGCCAAAAAAGACACCCTAGGTTCGGTAAAATTCGTATATACACCAACGGATAATGTGAAAGCAGAATTGATGTATATCTCTCAAGAAATTGATGATGGCCACACTGCAGTATTGTTTGCTAACCTTGATCAGTTAGAACCCTATTCACTAGACAGTGATGGTTTATGTAGCATAAATGGTGGCTCAAACTCTTGTGTAATCATGGGCGAACTAGACCATATCGAACCCTATTTTGATTACAATTTTGACTCAAGTGCTAACCCAGTTCTTGAGCCTGGTACACGTATTGATCGTGACCGTGTTCAAGGTTCAGTGGAAGTTGAGTTTGATAATGGTATGGAGTTAACCGTGTTAGGCGCTGTCACAGATGAAAAAGGGGATACTTGGTTTGACCGTGATTCATACGATGACCTTTTACTTATCCACGTTGCATCTTCACCAGAGAGCGATGAAAAATATGCAGAAGTGCGTTTGTCTTCCTCAGATGAAGGTGATTTAGATTGGTTAGTGGGGGCATCGCTATATGAATATGATTATTTGAATACAGTTTATGCTAACAAGTCCACCGGTACTGTAATGGATTTGTATTCTGAGGGCGCAAGAAATATCGGCTTATTTTTTAACGTTGGTTACCAAATTACAGACCGTTTAACTGGATCAATTGAGGGACGGTATCAGTCTGATGAAATCGACAGTGTATACCCTGAAAATGCAGCCCGAGGCGCGGACAGCGACATTCAATCCAGCAGTGATACCAAATCATTCCAGCCACGTATTGCCCTTAGCTATGAATTAGATAAAAACAACAACGTTTATGCGCAATTTGCTCGTGGTACAAATCCAGCAGGCTTTAATGCTAATGCCCTTGACCCAATTTTGCGACAAACAGCCGCCGAGGAAGATTTTGATTTAGATGCTTTCCAAACATACGAAGAAGAAGTGATTGTAAGTTACGAACTGGGTATGAAAGGTTATCTGCCTGATCATGATTTCCGCTACTCATTAGCACTTTATTACTTGGATTGGGAAGGTTATGTTCAACCCGCCACAGCCAATTGGACGCCCTCAGATGGTATTCTAGCTGATGGCACCACGGCTGATGATTACTACTCTCGATTATTTTTAAATACTGGTGATTTAGATGGTGCTGGTATTGAATTTGAGGGTGAATGGCAACCAATCGACTATTTAGATATCGGCACTGCCATATCTTACACTGGACTTGAATTCAAAGATGACGCTTGTTCACCCATTCCGTTAGATTACGGTGTTGCAGCAACTTCCACTGAACCATATAACTGTGCAGCCACTATTGGCGGCAATGCGCCTCCAATGCTGTCTAGATTCACTTTTTCATTAAATGCAACTTACACAGTTGAGTTGAGTCAAGACATGGTTTCCTACAGTCGCGTGGATTATCAATACCGTTCGAAACGTTATGTTGAACAAATAAACACCGATTATTTACCCGCCTACTCAATGGTCAACCTTCGCAGTGGAATTCGAGCTGACAACTGGTCTGTGGAACTGTATGTTAACAACCTTTTTGATGAGGACTCGCCAGCTGGTGCAGTGCGCTTCTTTGATGGCCGCATAGCAGGCATGTATTACAACACTAGTGTTCGCCTTCGTGAACCAAGAACTGCTGGCGTCAATTTGTCATACAGTTTCTTTTAATTAGAGTGTTAAGGGGTAATAAGTAGTATGAAACTAACTAAGTCTGTATTACATCTTTTAGGTGTACTGAGTTTAGCAACTTGTATCAATGGCTGTGTTAAAACAGAAAGTGAAGCAAAAATAGCGCCTCAAGCCAACGCTCAACCGAATATCATTTTTATTCTGTTAGACGATTTGGGCTACGGTGATGTGGGGTATTTAGGCTCCGAAATTAACACTCCTAATATTGATGCCTTAGCTAATCAAGGCGTGGTGATTAATCATAGTTACGCTTACCCCATTTGCAGCCCCACACGGGCTGCACTAATGACCGGTAAAAACCCGTTGGAATTTGGTATCGATGGTCCCATGGAAAACGATGCCATGCTGCCTGAAGATTTGGCAACTATGCCTGAAATGTTTAAGCAAGCGGGTTACCAAACCTGGATGGTGGGTAAATGGCATTTAGGCATGGCTAAAAAATCAGCCATGCCTCATAACCGAGGATTCGATGACTTTTATGGTTTCTTGGGTGGGTTCGTGGATTTCTACACCCATGTCTATTTTGGTGGCCTTGATTGGCAGCACAACGACGAATCCCTTCGCGAAGAAGGCCATGCCACTGACTTGCTAGCGAAAAAGGCAATTGAAAAAATACAAAATTATCAAAATGATGCTCCTTTTTTCATGTATTTATCTCTCAATGCACCCCACACTCCACTGCAATACGTACCTGAGCCGATCTACGATTACAGCGCCATTCCATCCACTGACCGTAGAGTGTTTGCGGATATGACATCCCACGTTGATCAGCGCATTGGGGAAGTGTTGCAAGCTCTGGAACAAAAAGGCATTGCCGATAACACCTTAGTGGTATTTATGAGTGATAACGGCGGTAATTTGGAAGCAGGAGCAAGCAATGGTGAACTTAAGGCCGGTAAAGCAAGTGCCTATGAAGGTGGCGTACGTGTCCCTACCATTGTGCGTTGGCCTGCCGGTTTAACTAAAAAGACAGTGGAAAGTTCACCGCTATTCACTCAAGACTGGTTGCCTACCCTATTGGATGTGGCGAACATCCAATATGATGCTGCTGATTTTGACGGTCAGAGTAGGCTAGCACTTTTGCAACAAGGCACAATGAACAACAGTCAACGTACGGTTGTTTTGGGTACTGCAAAAACCAAAGCGGTATATCAATGGCCTTATAAGCTGTTAAAAGAAAAAGGAAATACTCTGTTATTTAATCTAGTAGAGGACGAGTTTGAACAACAGGATATCGCTGCCTTACACCCTGAATTAGTGGCGAGCTTATCAACTAAACTCATCACTAAGAATGCGCAACCGTCAAAAGCCGCAAAAGGGCCACCACCAGAATCACTATTTTATGGACCGGATGGCAAATTTGTCTACGATATTCGTAAACCCGAAACCCGAGATCCCTGGGTGCTAACAGCAAAATAATAATGAGCTTACAGGTGCAGTAATGAACTCAGAATACACTCAAGACGTCGCGTTTAATTCAGATTTCGGTGCATTACAAACACCTGTTCACTTGGCAACCGCAGCTCTCCTTGCGGGTTGGAGGGCTGCTAAATTTAGCGGCCACTTTCGATACCTCGATTTAGCCTGTGGTAATGGGCACACCTTAACCCTGCTTGCTGATGCTTATCCTGATGCCGAATTTGTTGGCCTAGACATTAATCCCACTCACACCGAACAAGGCCAATCTCTAGCCCGTGCGGCCAAACTAAAAAATGTCACTTTTATCTGTGGCGATATTGCCAATGCCACTGAGTTAAACTTAACGGATTTCGATTATTGTACCGCCAGTGGCGTTTATTCTTGGCTTGATCAAAACCGCCAATCAGCCTTATTTCAAGTCGCCACTCAAGCGCTTGCTGAGGGGGGCTTATTTTTCTTAGATTATTGTGCGCTGCCGGGGATCACGCAAAATGCTACCTTGTATGGCATGTTACAACAACTCTCTTCAGAGTATTCCGGCAGCAGTGCTGACAAACTAAAAGGCGCAAGCCAGTTACTTGCCGAGGTCAAAAATAATAATGGCCAATTTTTCCAACAGAATAGTCAAGCAAATGAGCGCTTCTCCAGATTGTTAGCTAATCCTGCGGAAGATGAAGCGCACGAAGTGCTAAACCTACAAGCTCGTAGTGTATGGAGTCGCGATATTATTGCCAAAGCGGAAGGTGTCGGTTTAGCATTTGTTGGCAGTGCGGGCCTGCATCACAATTTACCTGAGTTTTCTGCGCATTTGGGATTACCTAAAGATAGCGAACAATTTTCTACCGCAACTCGTCAAATGCTGCAAGACATCGCTTGGAATGTGGCACAACGAAAAGACATTTATTGTAAAGGTGCGAAGTCCGCTGAAACATCGATATTGCAAAGAGCCGGAGATTGTCACTTTTATTTTGCCCCAGGGGCACTTAGTGA
Organism: Aliiglaciecola sp.; assembly: GCF_039982535.1. Classification (NCBI taxonomy): domain Bacteria; kingdom Pseudomonadati; phylum Pseudomonadota; class Gammaproteobacteria; order Alteromonadales; family Alteromonadaceae; genus Aliiglaciecola; species Aliiglaciecola sp. The sequence continues at coordinate 135,328 of NZ_JBDWYG010000017.1, read as the reverse complement.
CGCCATGATTCAGCGCATTATAACGCAATACCCAGCCGCAACTTTACTCACCCCGAACATAATATCGCTACTCAGACAGCATAAGCATTGCACTAGCATAAACGAGCTCATGGCCCGAGTGTGTGAGCAGTATCAACAAAAAACAGCTAGTCCTTTTTTACAAAAAGATAAGTTAGTTAGCCAATTATTGGCAACTCGCCTGATGTCGTTAGCGAACCCTGTTAACCAGCCAGTACAACAAGGCAGTTTATACATGCCTTCGTTGTTAAATCAGACATTGCTTAAACAAGACATCCATCTAGAACATGGACGCCCTTTAGCATCACCGGTTATTGGTACACGTTTGTTGTTACCCATAAAAGATAGGTTGTATTTGTGGGCCTTAGTATTTGGTGATGTGGGTTTAGCATGGGATAAAATGAGTGACTTGCGAAACGCCTTTCATGACGCTAATGGGCAGCCTATCAATAAACAAATGTTTGTTTCAATTATTACCCAAAGTCAACCCGCATTTAATCAGCGGGTTGTGCCCGAGCTGTTACGCTTGGGCATTCTTCAATACCGTTAGTTACATGAAAACCCACCGTCAATATTGATAGTTTCTCCAGTCACCAAGTTTGAAGCAGCGGACGCTAAAAACATAAAAATGCCATTAAAGTCTTCAGGCTCCCCTAGGCGTCCCAACGGGATCCGGCTTAGTACATCAGCGCGTTTATCCGCAGCTTCTGGCTCAAACAACCAACTGGTTAAGGCCGAACGAAATACTGTGGGAGCAATGGCGTTAACACATATATCATGTGGCCCCAACTCTACAGCTAAAGAACGAGTTAGCATATTCACAGCCGCTTTCGAGGTACCATAGGCAGAAGTTCCAGCAGCGGTAGCAAACTGAGCCCGCACCGAGGAAACTAAGATGATTTTTCCACCACGACCTTGAGCGGTCATCACTTTACTGGCTTCTCTTGATACCAACCAGCTTTGTTTAACGTTTGCATCCATAACACGATCAAATTCTTCTGGGCTCATTTCGGCGATGGGTTTTACTACCGCAGTTCCAGACGCACAAACTAGAATATCGAGGGGATGTTTTTGAGTTGCATGCTCAAGCATGCGAGTTACGGCTTCTTCATTTTCGGGTCTACCTACAAAATATGAAACATCCACTGAGTATGCTTCAAGCTCCTTTGCAAGGGCTGACAGTGTCTCACTATTCGAGCCTGTTAATGTAATGTTCGCCCCTGCCGCTGCCAGCGCTCTTGCCGCTGCAGATCCCAATGCACCCGTAGCACCAACTACGAGGGCTGACTTGCCATCTAGGCTAAATAAAGATGTCGGTGATAATTGTTGCATAATTGTAACTCCCTTAAGTTTAAACCTGACAATAAATTGCCTTCAACCCAAGTATTCTGCAGTCTAGACCTAAAAACCATTTAAATTTAAATAGTGTTTCAATAGTCAAGACAACCCAGTCGAAGCGTCCCTTTTCCCGTGCAATACTCTTTTCACACCTTGCAACTGTGGATAACAAAATGACCGTTAAAACAGAACCAAACACTGGCCTACAATTTGTAGAATTGAGCCACCCATGGCACCACAACCAACCCGTTTTGCCCGGACACGACGAACTTATTTTATACCGTTCCGTGAACCATGCGAAACATGGTGTGATGAGCCAAAAATTTAAAACTACTTTTCATACCTCGACCCATGTAAATGCGCCTATTCATTTAGTATCTGGCGCACAGGGCATTGGCGAATTACCCCTTGATAAATTTTGGGGAACTGGCGTGGTAATTTCCATTCCGAAACAAAAATGGGAAAAAATTAGCGCCGCCGATTTAGCCCCATTTGATCAATATATCAATGCTGACGATATCGTATTAATCAATACCGGTTGGCATCATCATTATGCTGACAGCCAAGCCTATTTTGGTCATTCACCGGGTATGACTGAAGATGCAGCTCAATGGTTTGTGGATAAAAAAATCAAAATGTTAGGTGTAGATACACCCCAGGTTGACCATCCACTTGCTACCTCATTAGGACCCCATAGAAACGGCCCAACCATGAAACGCCTAGCACCAGAATATGAAACTGAAACTGGCCGAAGTGCAACTGAAGACTTCCCAGATTGGCTGCCGGCTCACAAATTATTGTTGCAACACGGCATTCCAACTATCGAAAACGTTGGCGGCGACCTTGACACTGTCACAGGCAAACGCACCACCTTCCATGCCATGCCATGGCGTTGGAATGAAGGAGATGCTTGCGTTATTCGATTAATGGCAATTTCAGATCCAAATGGGCAATACCGTATCGAAGCCGGTACGAATCAGGAATAAGGAGAGCGTAATGTCACAAGCAACACAAGGTTTACAGTTTTTTGATTTAAGTAATCGCTGGGGACACGGTATGCCTCAATGGCCATCTAGCCCTAAAGGTATTGCTATTAGCACCCAACAGTTTCATGCCATGAATGGCTGCCAAGTACTTGAATGGGAGGGCATTATGCACCGCGGAACCCACATGGACGCGCCTATTCATGTTACCGAAAACGCCCCTCATTTAGATGACTTTGAGCCTTGGCGCTTTTTTGGCACCGGCGTAGTGGTGTCAATTCCTAAAGGCAAATGGGGTGTGGTAACACCAGAAGATTTAGAGAAAGCCAGACCACAAATTCGCGAAAACGACATCGTGATCATCAATACCGGTAGCCACAAAAACCTAGGCGATAACGATGAATACTTCCAATATTCACCAGGACTTTATAAAGAAGGTGCTGAATGGTTGGTTGACCACAAAATCAAGTTATTGGGGATAGATGTGCAGGCTTTGGATCACCCACTTGGGACTAAATTAGTCGACCATGGCCCTGGCCCTACTCACCACCATTTATTTAAAGAATATAAAGAAGAAACAGGCCGCGATGTAATGAAAGACTTCCCCCATTGGGAACCGTCTCACAAAGCACTTTTAGCCGCGGGGATCCCCGGTATAGAAAACGTAGGTGGAGACATTGATAAAGTCACTGGTAAACGTTGTACCTTCATGGGCTTCCCTTGGCGTTGGCCTGGCGGCGATGGCTGTGGTATCCGACTTGTGGCCATTGTTGATCCTGAACAATCTTATGTGATCGATAAAGGAGACGATTATGCAAGTAACTAAACTCACTGACGCAAAAACTTACGAAGCTAAACAACATTGGGACATGGCCGGTTTACGCCTACAAGGCGTGGATGCCACCAATATCGACGCCTTTAGCTGCTGTTTATCCTATTTTTTACCTGGTGGTGGAGCAGAATGGGCCTCTTCGCCAAATGAAAAGGCTTATATCGTGCTCGACGGTGAAGTGACCATTCTTACCAAAGAAAATGGTGTTCAAAAAGAAACCGTTTTAGGTCCGCTAGACTCTTGTGTAATTGAATTTAATGAAGAGCGTGCCGTAGAAAATCGCAGTAACAAAGTTGTCACTATGCTTGTGGTGATATCCAACTAGGAGGATCAGATTATGATATCTGAAGCGTTGAAAAACCCATTATCTTTGTTTGACGTTAGTAACAAATCAGCGTTGATCACTGGTGCGTCAGGCGCGTTCGGACGCGCCGTGGCCATCACCTTAGCATCCCTTGGTGCCAAGTTGACTTTAGTGGCGGGTAACAAACAAGAATTAGAAGCCGTTGCACAAGAGTGTCGTGAAGTAGGTGGCACTGTGCAAACTCTGAATTTGCGTCCTGACTCTTTAGAAGATGCCACTGCAATGGTTAACGCAGCAGTTGAAGCTTATGGTGATATTGAATTGATGTTCATCGGGTCAGGTTATAACAAAGCTGGCTTTATACACGAACAAGACTACGAAGATTGGCAAGCCGTTATGGATGCAAATGTACGGGGTAACTGGTTCATGGCTAAAGCCTATGGCACCTACCGCATCAATAACAATTTAACCGGCGGTAAAGTAGTTATGGTGTCATCGGTACGTGGACGTCACGGCAATATATCCGGCTACACAGGGTATTGCACCAGTAAAGGTGCCACCGACATGTTAACCAAAGTGCTCGCCACTGAATGGGGACAGCATGGTATTAACGTTAACTCCATCGCCCCTACGGTATTCCGTTCAAAACTGACCGCTTGGATGTTTGAAGAAGACAATGAATTAGGTCAAGCAACAAAGCAGCGTTCTTTGTCTCGCTTACCATTGGGACGTCTCGGCGAACCTGAAGATTTAGTGGGTATGGCGTTGTATTTACTCTCGCCTGCATCAAACTTTTGTACAGGTCAAATCATGTACGTTGATGGCGGCTTTACAGCGGGGTAATGACAATGACAGATCAACCTAAGGTCACCGTAATTGGTGCAGGCTTAATGGGGCACGGTATTGCTCAGCGCTTTTTAGCTGCTGGTCATCCAGTCAATTTAGTTGACCCCAATTTGCAAGTGCTCGAGCAAGCTGAGCAGCAAATCAGTGACATTTTTACACTGCTTGAACAACCTTATGATAAGGGGGATCTTTTAAGTCTGTACACAGAGATACAACCAGCGGTAGAAGATGCTGGGATTGTCATCGAAGCAGGACCCGAAATTTTAGAGGTCAAGCGAGATATCTTTACCCAACTCGCCCGCTTTAGCAGTCCAGAGTGCATCTTGGCCAGTAATACCTCCGCCATCCCAATTTCGGAGATAGCTAAAGGTATCTTGCATCCACAACGTATTGTGGGTGCGCATTTCTGGAACCCACCGCACTTAGTCAGATTAGTTGAGGTGGTGCAAGGGGATGAAACTAGCTTAACAACGGTAGAACAGACCATTGCACTGCTAGATGCTGTGGGCATGAAATCCGTTCATGTTAAGAGGGATATTCCAGGCTTTATCGGCAATCGTCTGCAACATGCAATGAAACGTGAAGCCATTGCCATGTTAGAAGCTGGCGTCTGTGATGCCGAAACCATTGATGATGTAGTCAAACATGGTTTTGGCCAGCGCTTAGCGGTACTGGGCCCACTTGAACAATCTGATTTAGTGGGTCTGGATCTTACAGTGCGCATTCTAACTACTATTTATCCATCACTAGATACCAGTTCAACTCCGCAAGCCACTTTGGTTAAGCGAGTTGAAGCTGGACAATTAGGCATGAAGACGGGTGGCGGTTTTCGCCAATGGACGCCTGAAGCCGCCGATGATGTGCGCACTCGCGTACGTGAACACTTAGTCGCGAAAGCGAAACAAACAATTACTAATTGAGCGAAAATCGCAATTTAAAGAGGACAACATAATGGCTATTAATCAATATTATCAAGTACCTAAATTAGAAGAATACAGCGAAAAGTTTAAGGAATTTTTCAAGTTCAAACGTGAAAACGGTATTCTTGAAGTAAAAATGCACACCAAAAACGGTCCCGTAAAGTGGAGCTATCAATTCCACCATGCACTAGCTGAATTGTGGACAGTCATCGGTCATGATAAAGAAAACGAAGTACTTATCCTCACCTCAACCGACGACAAGTGGATCAACGAATGGGATGTTGAATCTTTCAAAGAAGTAGAACAATCTCCCGATGACGACAAACGTTTTGATGTGCAAATTTACGATACGCTGAAAATTGTTGAGAACTTTATCAACGACTTAGAAATCCCCACAATCGCTGTAATTAACGGTAAAGGGATCCATTGGGAAATGTGTATGATGAGTGACATCACCCTGTGTACCCCAGATTTCGTATTACAGGATGACCACTATGGTATGGACAGTGGCCACGTACCTGGTGACGGTATGGGGCTTTGTTTACAAGAGATTTTAGGGGTCAAACGTGGTAATTATATGATGCTGACGTGTGAAGCCATGGATGCACAAACCTGTTTAGAACTGGGCGCGGTTAACGAAGTGGTTGAGCGTGAAAACATTGTAGACCGAGCTTGGGAAATAGCCCGCAACATCATGACCAAAAGCCGCTCATGCCGCCGCTTAACCCATTACATTTGTGTTCGCCCTTGGAAAGCCGTGGTTGAGCGTGATTTCAGAATCCACGTTTTATCTGAAATGTATTCATTCAACATGTCCAAATCAGAGCATGACTTTGAATACATAAAATATGATGAAGAATAAAGTTTACTACAAAAGCTTAGCCCTCCATTTGTTGGAGGCTTTGAAATAAAAATCGAAAGAAGTCCTCCTTTGAGGGAGGGCTTTTTTAGGTTTTAAACTCATTTTTTAAGCAAAAATATCCCACTGTATTTTGTCCACAACGTCATCAAAACCCACACAACCTGCAAACAAAAAAAGCAGCTCCACAATGCAGTACTGAGTTCACCTTTGTTTTTTCAAAGATGAATTTATTACTCAATAATCTGCTTGTTAAATTAAATTAGTGTGTTTATATTAGTGCCTCTTGTCGGAGTGCTAGCACGATTTAGTTTACTAAGTAGTGTGAGCTGAGACCGTTAATTCGGGATCCGTTGAACCTGATCGGGCTAATACCCGCGAAGGAAACAAGCGTAATGCTGTAACCATTAAAGTGCTTTTATTGCGGCTTAGTTTTACAGCTTATTTTGCCAATTGGGGTGATCTTCTGCGTTGTTAAATGCAACCTGCCCTTTTCGATAATTGGCGCTTTTCAACACCAAACCTCTCCAGACAAGCAACTTCATTTTTTAACAATATGAGAGATTGCTAATGTCAAATCGTCGTCAAACTCGCGCTAATGCGAAACAATTTATTGATAACTTTAAACCCTTTTCTTATCCCAACTCGAACAAAATCTATGTGCAAGGTGAACTTCACGATATTCGTGTTGGTATGCGCGCAATATCCCAAACAGAGACTATTTTAGGTGGCAGCAAAGACGCACCTATTACCGAACAAAATCCAGATATTCCGGTATACGACTGCACAGGTCCCTATTCCGATCCCACTGCTCAAATCAATATACATCAAGGTTTACGCAAACTTCGTCGTAATTGGATTATGCAACGGGGAGACGTTGAACAGTTAGAGCAAGTTAGTTCTGAGTTTAGCCAAGCACGCAGCAGCGACGATGATTTAGAGCACTTACGATTTAACCGCTCGATAAAACCGCTAAAAGCCAAAGCGGGTAAAGCTGTCACCCAAATGCATTATGCAAAAGCGGGGATCATTACACCGGAAATGGAATATATTGCGATCCGCGAAAATATGGCCAGAGAGGAACTAAGGGATCCGGTTTTACGCCAAAAAGCCCAAGGTAATGCCTTCGGTGCGCTCGTTGGACAACCTATCAGCGCAGAATTTGTGCGCCAAGAAGTGGCACGCGGTCGTGCGATTATTCCCGCCAATATTAACCACCCCGAATCCGAGCCGATGATTATTGGCCGTAATTTTTTAGTCAAAGTAAACGCGAATATTGGCAACTCTGCGGTTACCTCTTCCATCGAAGAAGAAGTAGAAAAATTAGTTTGGTCAACCCGCTGGGGGGCCGACACGGTAATGGACTTATCCACGGGACGCTATATTCACGAAACCCGCGAATGGATTATCCGCAATTCGCCTGTCCCAATTGGTACGGTTCCCATTTACCAAGCCCTGGAAAAAGTAAATGGTGTTGCCGAAGATCTCACTTGGGAGGTATTCCGTGACACCTTGATAGAACAAGCTGAGCAAGGAGTAGACTACTTTACGATCCACGCTGGGGTATTGCTACGTTACGTACCTATGACCGCAAAGCGCTTGACGGGGATAGTATCTCGCGGCGGCTCAATAATGGCCAAATGGTGTTTATTTCATCACAAGGAAAGTTTTTTATATGAGCATTTTCAAGAAATCTGCGAACTATGTGCCGCCTATGACGTATCCCTATCTTTAGGGGATGGAATGCGTCCCGGTTGTATTGCCGATGCAAATGATGAAGCCCAGTTTGCCGAGCTAGAAACCCTTGGGGAATTGGTCAAAATAGCTTGGCAATATGACGTGCAAACCATAGTCGAAGGCCCTGGTCATATTCCAATGCAACTAATCAAAGAGAATGTGGACAAACAGTTGCAAATTTGTGACGAAGCGCCTTTTTACACCCTTGGTCCACAAACAACTGACATAGCGCCGGGCTACGATCACTTTACCTCAGGCATAGGCGCAGCGATGATAGGTTGGTATGGGGTAGCCATGTTATGTTACGTCACCCCTAAAGAGCATTTAGGATTACCGAATAAAGAAGACGTTAAACAAGGCTTGATTGCCTATAAAATTGCGGCCCATGCAGCCGACGTCGCCAAGGGTCACTTAGGTGCGCAGATCCGCGACAACGCACTGTCCAAAGCACGTTTCGAGTTCCGCTGGGAAGACCAATACAATCTTGGTTTAGATCCCGACACGGCAAGACGATATCACGACGAAAGCTTGCCCCAAGAGTCAGCCAAGGTAGCCCATTTTTGTTCCATGTGCGGTCCCAAATTCTGCTCCATGAAAATCACTCAAGACGTGCGCGAATACGCCGCCAAACAACAAATTCAGATAGAACAAGACGCCTCACGATTGAAATTGAGTCAAGCAGGATTGAGTCCGCAGGAAATTGCCTCAGCCATGGCACAAAAGTCCGAGGAATTTAAAGCCCAAGGTGCCCAGCTATACACCCCCATTGATGAACAAACCGTTACGGAGTCTGAGTAAACCATGGGTGTCCACATAAGCACAGAAGCTGAACCAACCATGGGTGTCTACTTAAGCAAAGAGTCTGAATTAACCATGGGTGTCTACTTAAGCAAAGAGGCTGAATTAACCATGGGTGTCTACTTAAGCAAAGACCCTGAATTAACCATGGGTGTCTACTTAAGCAAAGAGCCTGAATTAAACATGGGTGTCTACTTAAGCAAGGAGCCTGAACCAACCATGGGTGTCTACTTAAGCAAAGAGCCTGAATTAAACATGGGTGTCTACTTAAGCAAGGGGATGAACTAATCATGGGTGTCTTCTTAAGCACAAATATTAAATCAAGCGAGGTGCACTCTGCTGGCCGCCCCATTGTTTGGTCTATTGCCGGCTCAGACAGTGGCGGAGGGGCTGGCATACAGGCCGATAATCTAACCATTCACGACTTGGCAGGGCATGCATGTACGGTTGTGACTGCCATCACCGCACAAAATTCACAACAAGTACAAGGGATTACGCCTACCCCAACAATTATGCTTGGAAAACAATTGGATTGCTTATTGGAAGATATTCCTCCGGCGGCAATTAAGATTGGTATGTTGGCCAACCCTGAGCAAATTTGCTGCATAAGTGAATGGCTCGCCAGCAAATTAAAACCTTATGAAAAGGCCAATAATCTGCAAATTCCAGTGATTTGGGATCCAGTTATGGTGTCCACCAGCGGTCAGTCTTTATCCAGCAATAATCAACAAGACAGCTATGCTGCTTATTTACAATTAGCAAAACAGGTTAGCTTGATAACCCCTAATCGTCATGAACTAGCGGTATTACTGGGATTAAGCCAGTTGCCAAACATCACTCACCAGGAGCAAATTGCCAATCTTGAAAACCTTGCCAAAAGACTAGACTGCAACATACTGTTCACCGGTGGCGATCCTTTAAGGGCTGACGCACTAAACTCGAAATCCCAAAGCGCTGATTTGCACAATCAGAGCATAGATAACAGCTATGCAACGGATTGGTTAGCGGTTAAAGATATTCCATTTACCTCCCCCCAGCATCAACATCAGCGTATTGGTTTTAGCAGCCCCCGCGTGGTCACCCAACACAATCACGGCACAGGCTGTACCTTATCCAGTGCCATTGCCACAACTATGGCCATGGGGTATCCACTATTAGATGCGATTGTGGTGGGCAAAGCCTATGTACATCAAGGGCTAAGCAGTGCTTATCCGGTGGGAAAAGGGCCGGGAGTTTTAGCCCGTAATGGCTGGCCCAAACACCTTGAGCACTTTGCCCAAATTACTCTGCCTAAATATCCACAGATAAAGCAAAGCAAGGGACTTAGTTTTACCAACGTCCAACAGCCTTTGCAGGTCTATCCGGTAACCGAGTCGGTTAGCGTACTCGAGCAAGTGCTAAAAGCCGGGGCACGCACGGTGCAATTACGTTTAAAAGCCGCACCTCCCCTAATGCAGTCGGAACAACAAATTGAACAGGCCATACAAACAGCTATCGCTTTGGGTAAACAATACCAAGCACAGGTATTTATCAACGATCATTGGCAATTGGCCATTAAACACGGTGCATTTGGAGTTCATTTAGGCCAAGAAGATATGTTGCAAGCAGATTTGTCACAGATCGCAGGGGCAGGTTTGGCACTAGGATTGTCCTCCCATGGGTATTTTGAATTACTGTTAGCCCAGCAACTGTCGCCCAGTTATTTGGCCATCGGTCATATCTTTTCAACGCCAACTAAATCCATGCCCTCTCCCCCCCAAGGACTGAATAAACTTGAAAAGTACTGCACTTTGCTGGGTGATCGGCTGCCCCTAGTCGCCATCGGTGGCATAGATCACACTAACCTTGATGCCGTCAAACAGACTCAAGTAAACGATATCGCCGTGGTACGCGCCGTCGAAAAAGCAAAAGATCCCGCGCAAAGTTGGCAAAAACTGCAACAACAATGGCAGACATTATCATGAAAGATAAGATCATGACTGACAGTGGTGTAAGGGACAACAACAGCGCAAACAAAAGTGCGATAAATACCTTGAGCGACAATCAGTTTATTCAATATTACCGGCAAATATTGTTGCCTCTAGTTGGCGAGCAGGGTCAACAGAACCTACTCAATTCCCATGTAATTGTGGTGGGGGTGGGTGGACTTGGGAGTCATGTCACCCAACAATTAAGCGCAGCAGGCATTGGCCATCTTTATCTAATAGATGATGATCTGGTTGAGTTGTCGAACCTACCCAGACAAATTCTGTTTGATGCAAACTCCATTGGCAAACACAAAGCCATCTGTGCTGCTGAAAAAGTCGCTGCAATCAATAGTGATACACAACTCCGCTATTTCTGCGAAAAGTTCACTCACAGCTTTGCTGAACATCTATTGCACAGCAATGTTGAGCTGCAACAAGCCTATCAAAACGGCCAGTTAATATTACTTGATTGTTCGGACAACATGCCGACTCGGCAATCTATTAATGTTTGGTGTGCCGCGCATTTTATCCCGTTGATAAGTGCATCAGTCGCGGCTTTTTCCGGTCAATTGTTGGTAGTTGATGGCCAAGTGGCACCGCAAAGAGGCTGTTACAACTGCCTTTTTGCTGGCAATTCAAGCCCCCAAGGTTGTGCTAATTTAGGGGTACTTGGTCCTAGCGTTGGGGTCATGGCCAGTATGCAAGCACTGACAAGCATTAAACACATCCTAAAGCTTGATACCGAGCTTAAACATTTGCACATTTTTGATGGTTTACAACTCAGCTGGCGGCAGCTTATTCGTCACCGAGATCCCCATTGCCAAGCCTGTGGACACTGGCCCAGCGAGCCACAAAGTCAGCTTTCTAAGTCCCAGAAAACCATCCAAACCGAGGTAACCTTATGATCACTGTTTATGTAAATGAACGCCCCCTAGAGGTGAACAAAAGTAGCAATTTACAACAGGTTTTAGCCCTTAGTGTGCAATCTCTTGAGCTTAAACTAGACAACATTGCAGCGGTACACAATCAACATGTGGTGCCCAGAAGTAAGTGGTCCACAAACCTGTGTCATGAAAATGATCGAATTGAAATATTTAGTGCTGTGGCAGGAGGATAAAGAATGTTAACAATAGCAGGACAACACTTTTCTTCTCGCTTATTTAGCGGCACCGGAAAATTCGCCAGTAGTCAGGTGATGTTAGATGCTTTGCATGCCTCAGGAACAGAATTGGTCACCCTAGCAATGAAACGCATTGATTTAGAACAGGGGACCGACAACTTGATACAACCATTAACGGCAATGGGTGTGAAGTTATTGCCTAATACATCAGGGGCGCGAAACGCACAGGAAGCCATTTTTGCCGCGCAACTTGCCCGTGAAATGTTACACACCCACTGGATAAAACTGGAGATTCATCCCGATCCCAAATATTTAATGCCCGATCCCATAGAAACCCTAAAAGCAGCGGAAACCTTAGTAGAAAAAGGGTTTGTGGTGATGCCTTATGTCCACGCCGACCCAGTATTATGTCGGCGTTTGGAAGAAGTAGGATGTGCGGCGGTAATGCCACTAGCCAGTCCCATCGGCAGTAATCAAGGTTTACTGACCAAAACATTCTTAAAGATGATTATTGAACAAGCTAAGGTGCCAGTGGTTGTCGATGCTGGGATCGGTAGCCCATCGGATGCCACTGCGGCAATGGAAATGGGAGCCGATGCGGTACTGGTTAATACCGCCATCGCGGCAAGCCAACAACCAGTTACTATTGCCCAGTGTTTTCGTCAAGCGGTTATTACCGGACGTAAAACCTATCATGCGGGTTTAGCACAGGTATCAAACCAAGCCAGCCACACCAGTCCATTAACGGGATTTTTAAATGAGCTTTGTTGATAAATTTAAACAATTAGATTTAACTGCGTTACAACTAGCGTTAAATAGCGCCACTTGTGCTGATGTTGAACAAGCATTGCAACACCCAAACGGAAACCTTGACGCCTTAATGGCGTTATTGTCTCCTGCTGCAATCCCCTATCTAGAGCAAATGGCACAGCAAGCCAAACAAATTACCTTACAACGTTTCGGTCACAATATTCAGTTGTTTGCGCCCATGTACCTGTCGAATCTGTGTGCCAATGAATGCGATTACTGCGGCTTTACTCTAAGCAACAAAATCAAACGTAAAGTACTAAATCAGCAAGAAATCGCCGACGAAATAAACATTCTTAAAGGCCGTGGCTTCGACTCTCTACTGCTGGTGACAGGCGAACACGAAAGCAAAGTAGGCATAGACTATTTTGCCCAGGTATTGCCCCAATGCAAACGCCATTTCAGCCATGTTTCATTAGAAGTGCAACCTTTGCAAACCGAGCAATACAAACAACTGGTTGGCCTTGGGTTAGACGGTGTTATGCTGTATCAGGAAACTTACCACCCTGTGACTTACGCGAAACATCATACTCGAGGTAAAAAGTCGGACTTTTTATATCGTTTAGACAGCCCAGATAGGTTAGCTCAAGCGAATGTGGATAAAATTGGTTTAGGGGTGTTGTTGGGCTTAGATGATTGGCGTGTGGATGCGCTACTAATGGGACATCATCTGGCCTATTTAGAGAACCGCTATTGGCGCAGTAAATACAGTATTTCATTACCTCGGTTACGGCCTTGTGCAGGCGGAGTTGCGGCAAAGATGCCCATTTCCGACACAGGACTAGTTCAATTAGTCTGTGCATTTCGATTATTTAGTGAAGCTTTAGAAATTAGCTTATCCACCCGAGAAACAAGTCAATTTAGGAACAACCTAATGCCACTGGGAATTACACATATGAGTGCTGGCAGTTCCACTGAGCCCGGTGGCTACGCTAAACCCGAAAGCCAATTAGTACAGTTTGAAATCAGCGATGAACGCTCGGTCAAGGAAGTGGCCGAGGCCATAAAAAACAACGGATATACCCCTGTTTATAAAGATTGGCAAGGAGATTGGATTACGACTTAATTGGTTAAAAGACAGAGGTTTAAGTTGGTTGAGATTACTCTTTTAATGGGAAAATAGGTAAAAACCGGAGCTGGAATAGCAGCGGAAAATATCCTTTACCATTAGTTGTGTTGTCTTAAAACAGGTTAAGCTAGACACTCTGCTACACTTGAACCAGGTAAATTGGTAGCCATATGAGTGAGGATATTTATTAGTGAACGCTGAATTTATATTGTTATTGTTGAGCCCACTATTCCTGATAGCCATAGGCGTAGAGCTGCGCAAACGCAGGCAAAGTTACTCATTAAAAGAATTTGTTCTAAATCTGGGGTTAGCCTTATCTCACCAAGCAACCGACATTCTGGCCATGCTTGCTTTAATGCCCTTTTTTTATTGGTTACACGGTAAATTCGCAATATTTAACATAGAACTCAGCGTTTTCACGCTATTTATAGCCATCATTTTACAAGACTTTTTATATTATTGGTTTCATCGTGCTAGTCATCAATGCAATTGGTTATGGGCAGCGCATGTTGTGCACCACAGTTCCAACAATATGAATTTTTCTACCGCTATGCGGCAAAGTCTATTTTACCCTGTTGTTGGCATGTGGGTATTTTGGCTACCGATGATTATTTTGGGGTACACTCCGGAGCTAATGCTGACAATAGTCGCATTGAATTTGGCATTCCAATTTTTTGTGCATACTGAACTTGGACCCGAATTCAAAATACTTGGTAAAGTATTTAACACCCCTACTCACCATTGCTTGCATCATGCAAGTAATCCTCAATATGTTGATAAAAACTATGCTGGGGTGCTTATTGTTTGGGATAAAATCTTCGGAACCTTTGTAAGTAGTAATGGCGAAGCGCCACGTTATGGTGTCACTGAGCGAGAATATAAGGTTTCCTTTTTTGATGTGGTATTCACACCGTGGAGAGTTTTATTTAATAATGTCAGACGACAAAAAAGTGTCTCTAATGCTTTAAAATTACTATTCAAGTCGCCTAGTAAATTCTAGTAGAAAAAGCAATTTAGTTACTGGGTAGTCAGGGCTGTTACCCAAAAAAAAGCCCCGATTTTATCGAGACTTTTTGATATCTGAAAATGACGAATTAAGCGTTAGCTTTTTTTCTACCTACTAAAGCTAGTATGCCTAGGCTTAGTAAAAGAATTGAAGCTGGCGCTGGAACAGCTACAGAGTCGGTTTGAGTTTCGATTTGGAACTGAGCTTGTGTGAGATTAAAGTTAAAAATGTCGCTACCTAAACCATCATAGCCAATTTGGATGCTATTTGCGGTGAACGAGAGTACTTCATCAATAGCGATATCAGTTATGTTACCTGAAATCCATGACAAACCCGTAATCGTTTCAGCAGCGTCAAAGACGATATTACTTATAGAGGCAGTGAAAATTTCAAAATCTAAGTCATCTTGTGAGTTAAGGGTAACTATGTTTGTTGTTGGGTCTAAGTCAACTAGAACTAAACCTCCAGACCAGCCACTGTCATTACTTAACAAGTTACTACTGTCTAATTCGTTACCAGCGCCAACAGAGGCATTGAGATTTTCATAAACTAAAGGACCTTGGGTGCTACAACAGTATGGAAGATCAGCTTCATTGCGAAAGTCACCTGAAATAATAGTGGCATTGGCAGCACCAGTAAAAAGTAAAGCAACTAAACATAAAAATTTATTCATTATTTTATACCTCAAAAAATGATCATTAACATCAACTATCAAATACAAAGCAAACCCCATGCCAATAAGTTAAATTATTGATTTTTAACAGAAAAAACAAAGTATCTAAATAAGGGGAAACGCGATCGTAAATAATCCTGACAAAAATAGTCAAATTAAACATATACTTAAGTATAATAGACAATGATCATCAAGTGGCAATGATTCCCCTTGGGGTAAATCAAATTGAGTAACCTTTTTCTCTCTAGTTTCTGTATTTTTTAACTATACCTAAGCCTATTCTTTTCAATACTCTTATTACCCTATAAGGTGAAACTTCATGTATTAGTCATTTTGACATTTTAATTATGGTTGTCGATAGACCGATAGCAATCCCTTTTGCTAGGTCGTACAATGCCGTTAAACCATAAATGTACAGTAAATGTTATAGCAGTGAGTCTTAAATCATTTATTTGTTATCGAATCAGCAAAAGGTTTCTCATGAAAATATTATTCTTTATCGGCGCACTATTTTTAACCGGGTGTGCCACTACTCAAGGTCTATCTGTTTTTTCATTTACTAACGCACAAGTACAGTCCCTGCTGAGTCAGCAGTTACCTAATTTAAGCCAAAAAGCCACTGTTATGGGTGTCCCAGTAGAATTAAATATCAATGACTTAAACGTTGATATCGGACCAGACAACAGAGATGTGATTGCCCTTGGAGTCGATTCTGGTGCAGAGATAAATGCCTTTGCTTTTAAATACCCCGTGCGCTTAATGTTGCAGGTTGAAGGTAGTCCTTTTTATGATAGTGACAAAAAAGCAGTGTATTTGCGAAACCTTAAACTGATCGATTCAACGGTTGAAGCAGGTAATTATAAAGGTAATTTGAATGTATTGAATGACCAAGTAATGGCACTTATTAATACATTTTTGGCGACCACACCGGTTTATAAGTTGGATATGACAGATCCAACTGTTGCTTTGTTAAGTAAAGTGCCATTGAATATGAAAGTAGTGGAAGGTGCGGTTCAATTAGTGCCCAACCTCTAACTTTAGTGCCACACCTCTAATTTGACACAATAATCATCGAGCAGTTAAGTCTGCTCGATGATAGCTTTGCTATTATCGGGCTTGGCACTCTATTTGTTTGTTGTTTTTTTGTTCTAGCCCTTGCATTTTTCCACTTCACCCTTATTAACCTTATCAAGTCATTACAGGTAGTTAGATTAGATTTATGTGGTCTTGGCGCGCTTTGCTCTTTAGTTGGTTTATTGCGGTTTGTATAGCAATGAGTGCCCCTGCCCGCTCTGTTGATAATCCGCTAAATTCTCCCCACATCCCATTAAGTGTCGACGTTCATGCTGGTCAACTCGACAATGCACAAAATCAACTCACCTTATCTCAATTTACCCAAATTTTGTCTGCTGATTATATTCTTAGTGAACAAAAAGCAGGATTAAAAAAGCGCAAAGGGACTACTCGTAAAGAGAGTAATAAGGACCATTTTAAATCTAAATCTCCTTCTGAATTTTTTAAGATAAATCGCGATATACGCTGGCCTCCCTTTGAGCGTTCAGCCTACAGTGCATTTAGCTCACCCATTCAAAACGAACCCATTTTTGTTCTAGCCTATGAATTTTTGCCTGAAATCTTAGGTCGTCAACACTTCTTAGCAGCGCCCGTCAGCAGTGTTGATACTCCATGGTTTTTGCGCCCTGATGCAGCAAATAACCACTGCAAATTAAGTGGCTGGAAAGACGGAAATACACTGTATTCTGGCACCATTACCTACCTAAGTTAACACGTTCTCGCACTGCACTCAGTGTACTTTTTAATGGGTATCTGCATACCCTTATTTATGTTGCGTTAGCCTATTAATCGCTTGCGCACTCCATCTAACCATTGCCCTAAGCAATGGGTTATTTGCTAAAAAAGAGAACGAACATGCGTAAAACAACAACGAAACCCAAGCATACTTGGCAGTTAATCGTGATTATCGTCACTGTGCTTATTTTGGGATTAAATGCCATCCCAACTTTATATGGAAACAACAATGCGTTACTGATTAGTAGCAGCAATCCAACTCAATCACTTCCTGCACCGCAAACCTTGCGCCAGTTAATGCAACAGGAAAACATTCAAGTTAAACAAATTATCAGTGGCGATACTGACAGTAAAATTGTTATACAAGGTGATGATGAAGCACTTTCCATTGCCCAACAAAAACTGAAGGCTGACTTAGGTGACAACTACGAAGTCCGTTTAGGCATTCAATCTGCAGCGCCAAATTGGCTTAATGAACTCGGCATGTCCCCAATCAAGTTGGGGCTAGATCTTAGCGGGGGTGTCCTGTTTGTATTGGAAGTCGACACGCCAAAAGCAGATCAAGAACACTACGAAAGTGCAAAAGACGAAGCTATGCACATCATTCGCCAACAAGGTTTTAGGGGAATGAGCGTAAAGCTGTCTGAAGCGAATGGTGACACCTCCACTGCAAATGGTCTTAACCTGCGCTTCCTCACTCAGCAAACAAGTGATGTGAAAACCCTTGTACAAAAAGTCCAAGACTATTTACCCGGAATTGCCTATACCAAAATTGACGAGAATAACGGTCGTTTGACGTTTTCCGAGCAAAGTATCAACGAATTTCACCAACAAATTATGGCTCAAGCGTTGACGACCTTACGAGGTCGTATTGAAGAGTTAGGGATCACTGAGGCTGTGACTCAGCGACAAGGGGCCAACCGAATTCGCGTAGAGTTACCAGGGGTGAAAGATCCCGAACAGGCGAAGCGTATTATCGGTGCAACAGCTTCGTTAGATTTTTACGCAATGGCAAAAGACGGTGAAATAGGTGCCAAAACCTTTAAAGATGACAGTGGTCGTCGATTGCGGGTCGCGTCGAAACCAATATTCACCGGCTCAAGCATTGAGAATGCGAACTCGGGGCGTGACGAAATGGGAATAGCATTGGTCAATCTGTCATTGGATTCCGTAGGTGGCGAAAAGATGTCAGCATTTTCCAAAAACAATATTGGCAACCCTATGGTGGTAGTGTTTTCTGAATATCACCGCAATGCAGCCGATGAGATGGTGAAAAGCAGTAGGGTGATCAACGTTGCTACGATTCAAGCCCAGCTAGGAAATCGCTTCAGCATTACTAATCTAGACAGCCATGATGAAGCTGCTGAACTGGCTCTATTGTTACGTGCAGGTTCACTGGATGCTCCAATCACAATAGTCCAACAACGGACAATTCAGGCCTCTCTGGGGCAAGACAATGTGAACAACGGGATCATGGCATTAGCCATTGGTTTGAGTATCACCTTGTTATTTATGGGGTTGTGGTATCGCAAACTGGGCTTAATTGCTAACACTTGCCTAGTTCTTAATTTGGTGTGCTTGGTTGGATTAATGGCCTTGTTACCCAATGTGGTTTTAACCTTGCCGGGGATTGCCGGATTGGTTCTCACAGTGGGCATGGCCGTGGATACTAATGTGTTGATTTTTGAGCGAATAAAAGAGGAGCGAAAACGAGGGCAAAGTAACTTTTTAGCCATAGAGACAGGTTACAAGGAGGCGTTTAGAACGATTTTAGACGCTAACATCACCACTATGATCACATCCTTAATTCTTCTTAGTATAGGCTATGGCCCAGTAAAAGGGTTCGCCATGACACTCAGTTTAGGCATTTTAACCAGCATGTTTACCGGCGTTTTTGTTGCCCACGTATTGACCTATCTAGTGAAACCTCAAATCTCAATAAAACATAAGGAACTTATGTCATGAACACCAAAACAATCAACAATGAGGGCTTTGCAAAAGTCCTTAATATGACCAAAAACAAAAGGGAAAAATCATCGACCTCCCTTTCTCGATTCAGTCAATATCGGATTGCAGGATTCTATCTTGCCATGACGTTGATGGTGCTGTCTGTGGTGGGTTTAGGGATGCGTGGATTAAATTTAGGATTGGATTTCACGGGTGGTTATATGACGGAATTCACCACCAGCCAAAGTATCGACAAAGCAGACATGCAACGTCAATTGGATGCCCAACTCACGGCGGATTTTGAGCTCAATAGCAGCGTTACAAATACCCACTGGACTGTACGCCAGGCGGATGGTGTAGCTGATGTTATAGATAAAGCTTGGCTCACAGAATTCGCAAAACAAAGCGGTTACCAAATTACTCCGCAAGATTCGGTTTTTATTGGCTCACAAGTGGGGTCAGAATTGATTGATAACGGCGGTTTAGCCATGCTTGTTGCTGCAATTGCGATGATGATGTATTTGACCTGGCGTTTTGAATGGCGCTTAGCTTGCGGCTCATTGGTAGCGTTGGTCCATGATGTATTAGTGGTGCTAGGGTTATTTGCGTGGCTTGGCCTACCGTTTGATTTGACGGTATTAGCTGCAGTACTCGCCATTATTGGCTACTCTCTGAATGACTCCATCGTAATTGGAGACAAGTTACGTGAAGTCATGAGTGCCAAAAGCAATCTAAACATGAGTGACATAGTGGATACCGCGGTTAAATCAACATTAACTCGCTCGTTAATAACCTCGGGCACCACACTGGCAACCATCGCCTCAATCTGGCTCTTCGGTGGACAGCCACTACAAGGTTTCGCCATAACCCTATTTGCAGGTGTCGTATTTGGGACACTCTCATCAGTTGCCGTTTCGGCAACAATCCCGCAACTAATCGGTTTAAACCCCGCGTTTTATCAACATCGTGCGCAGGAGTTAATTCTCAATGACGAACCTTAGATCCCGCCAAATATAGTGTTTTGATAGCAACTTAATGCCCACTTAGGTGGGCATTTTTCAGTTAAAAGCTGCGCACTAGCTGGACAGCCATGCTAAGGCGCACTAGCTGGACAGCCATGCTAAGGAGCAGTTATTAGCGATATTAGCGGGACAGCCATAGTAACAATAAGATTATTAACAGGCTAACAGAGTTAATAATAAATAAATTATTGAGACACCCATTTTAAGAAAGATATATTTGGTGGTTGTATAGCAATATCGGTTTATGCAAATGAATTAGTTTACAGAAGTGTTGAGGATTTAGATTACAAAAACTGAATTTTAACTACTCTCAGTAAGCTCAATTGTCAGTAATTTACCAATGAAAAGACACAAACAACTTGGGTCCCAAACTTGGGTTTAGTTTCCCTGACGCTAAATAGGATTGAGCAACTGCTTTGCTTTTGCCATACCTCGAATTCGTTGGTGATTTATGCTGCATTTGAATTTCTGTAGCATATATTCGCTGCCTGCTGCGATTGAAAAGTGACGCTCAAATTCGGTGCTTAGTGTTAACCACTGTTGTATATTAATTCTTAAGCGAGTAAGGAGCTTATTTTCTCTATTATTTATAAACCCAAGCTTATCATCTCTTACAATTCTTCCGGTACGGTCCACTAACTCACAATAATCGCTCAAACTGAAAGCGATACCTTTAGATGTATTTATTCGGTCATTACCCACAAAACGCAGTAGTGATTTAGGCTGTTTACCAGTTTTCGTGGCCGCAATGCGCTTGAAAATACTTGTATGTTTAGAAGTTTCAGGAGTGCTTTCCATGTTAGCTCGAATTGGGTTTAAATCGACATACGCCATACAAGCTAAAAGTGCTCGTTCATCTAGTAATGCTTGGGATTTGAACCTTCCTTCCCAAAACCGGCCAGTGCATTCATCTTCCTTGTTAGCTTCTCGGGCAATATATTCATTCAAGCTCCGCATAAACCAACTGATGTCATACAAGCGCTTACGATACACTTCAATGATTTTATTCACTGTAAGTGCTTCACATTTATTGAGTTTTTTGCTTTTTAGATATTTTTGCGTGAGCAAAGTCCCTTTGTGCAATTTATGCCAACGAGTAAGTACCTCTTTTTTTGAAAAACTTTCAGCAAGATCTTTATCTACGAACAATACAACATGAGTGTGGTTACTCATCACAGCAAAGGCAGCTATATCAATCGCAAAAACCGAACCTAAAAATAGTAGTCTGGACTCTACCCAACCGCGCCGATGATCGTAATTTTGCTTAGTGAATCTGTTTTCTCCGCACAAAAATGATTGTCTTACACACCGCGAAACACAGTGATAGTAGGGAGTCTCACTTAAACATATTTGCTTTTTTCTCGCTTGAGCCATACATCATCCATCCGTGGTGATTGAAGACTTTTAAGCATAGTCGATTGTACAAAATTAGTAGTATTGAAATGGACCTATAACCATTGCAGGTTCTAGAGTGATGATTTTCAAAACCAGTTTAACAAGGATGGGTGTCTTGATAGTAGTGGTGTTGAATCGAAGCTTTCAAAAACCAATAAACTATGATGGGTGTCTCGAAAGCGGTGACCGTGAGCTAAGATGGGTGTCTCGATAGTGAAATAGCCATCAAATATCTAATTTAATGACTATTCACAAATATTTGCGGTAAAGCTGTAGCTCTAACTACAAGCCATTATGGTATTGACTGTCTGTGGACGCTGGCACCATAGTATTTAACTGAGTTTCTACTTGTTTATTTCCTTGCAACAATTCCTCGAACTGCTCAATTAACGCAACTTTGTCTGGGGACACTTTATCGCCAGCGCCAATATTAGTTAGGTCAATCATAAAACCATCAAACAAGTCAGCTAAATCATGAATCACCTGCATATTCAAAAACTGATCTTCATTATAAATACTTGGATAACCTGCTTTTTGTTTATCAATGGCAAAGGACATTCCTTTAAGATTTGTGATGCTGGTAGACTTATCACACGACAACATACAGCCGTTATCAATTCTCGGCTTATCACACCCCACACTTTGTTGGAAAAAACACTGCCTACTCGTCATCAGCAAGATGGGATGATAAATACTGTAAAACAATTTAAAGTTTTCAGGACGAGCAATGTTTTTCATCTGCATACGATTCAACTCGTTCGAAATAAACGCACCACTACAGTCAAACTCTTCTTTCATGGCCATTAAAGCATAGGAATTAGTCGTATTTAAAAATGGGCCGGCAATCCACTTTATCCCTAATTGATTAGCATGGTAAGCAATGCCGGTATTATTTGTGACAATTAATGGTGGCATAACTTTTTCTAAGATATTAATCGCCACGTCATAATCTTTACCAATTAATACTGCTGGAAACCAGGGGATAAGACGAGGGTTTTCAGCAAGGAAATCAATATACTTCGTGCAATTTCGCTTGTAAGCATCAGGTAACTTAAAGTAAATATCAGCGTCAGTAACATCCGCCAATGCCACATCAGATTCATCGCAGATTAAGATGGAGAGCTTGGGTTGTTGCGAGCCACCAGCATCTTTGGCGTGACTTGTTAATTTCGGTAATGTTACTGGTGGAATTAACGCTTGAGCACCATTTAATAAGCGAATAGCTTCATTTTTCAACGTAGTCAGTTCACGAAAAGGGACGGTTAACCCTGCCGACAAATTCTTTGAATCAATTTTAGTTAGCTCATAATCTCCGTTACTTAAACTTTTAAATCGCTTCTCTAACGCGACTTCATCAATTGCATTTTTATCACTTCTTGTCAATAAACTGCTTGATTGTAATGTAATGGTTTTGCCATGAGTCTGCGGCTTTTTATCCTGGAAAGGTTGCTGTTTACTTAAATCATCAGTTTTGATAATAAGTGTTAATGGGCAACCTTCTTCACCGGAGAATGAAAGTTCCAAAGAGACTTTATCGATACTCAAATATTGGATTTTTTCCCTTACGATATCGTGAAGTTCGTTCTTCTCTTGATACAAGGTTTGCTTCACTTCTTGTATTTGCACAACCGATATTCTATTGCTATCGGTGTCAGAGTTAGCTTTGGCGATGGCATGATTTTTAGAATTGTCGCGTGGATTATCAATAAACATCGATTGATTTA
The DNA here is from genome assembly GCF_039982535.1 of Aliiglaciecola sp. Taxonomy (NCBI): domain Bacteria; kingdom Pseudomonadati; phylum Pseudomonadota; class Gammaproteobacteria; order Alteromonadales; family Alteromonadaceae; genus Aliiglaciecola; species Aliiglaciecola sp. The sequence continues at coordinate 112,154 of NZ_JBDWYG010000017.1, read as the reverse complement.
AATCACCACGTAAAAATGCATTGGAGAAATCTCGATTAAACACCTTGTAGAGACGCTCACCATCTTCAAGTAGTTCACCCGTTTCTACAAAGCCATCGATTTGTTTACGGAAGCTATCCACAACGGTATGAACGTAACTCGAGCCTTTTATTCGACCTTCGATTTTAAACGAATAAACGCCGGCTTCGATTAAAGCGGGAAGATCAAAAAATGCAGAGTTATCTTTTAGGTTAAGAGGAAAGTTATTTCCTGATTCAGTAGTTTCGTATTCTTCACGACACGCCTGGCTACAACGACCACGATTACCCGAATTTCCCGCACTTGCAGAGGTTGAATAGCACAACCCTGAGAACGCAACACATAATGAGCCATGAACGAACACTTCGGTTAAAATGTCGTGTTCGCGACTTACTGCGGTTAACGAACTAATTTCTCGCAAGTTTAATTCTCTAGATAAATTAACCCTAGATGCCCCTAGTTTTTTTAGAAAGGCAATTTGCCCCGCATTATGAGTAGTAAGCTGAGTAGAGGCATGAATATCTAAAGTAGGAAAATGCTTCTTGATAAGATTAAACATACCAATATCCTGAACAATCACGCCATCTAAGGTGGTGTTTACTAACTTACTTAACAACTTAGCTAAGGTAGTAAACTCCTGCTCTAGAATGACTATATTCAGGGTTAGAAAAATCTCACATTCATATTGATGAGCGAGCCGAATAACACCAACAAGTTGCTCAAAGGAAATATTCGATGCACGATTACGGGCATTGAAATTATCTAGACCACAATACACGGCATCGGCACCAGCAATAATCGCCGCTTTTATGGCATCAATGTCGCCGCCAGGGGCTAACAATTCAATTTTTTGCTGGTTTTGGATACTACTCATGCCGACATTACTCATTTAGGTGCGATTTATTTTAAGAGGGATTTACGGTTTGTTTTACATCCCGCATTTATGTGCTGATGATTTTACCTGTATATTTAGCCAATGAATATCACTAGAGTGGATTATTCTCGTCAAATCCTGCAAAGTGCCGAGTTTAGACATTTATTAATTAAGGTAAGTGCCAGCTTCGGCAACTTTAAAAACAATAGAAAAGTAACTATGACCCAGCCGATTCTATACTCATTACGAAACTGCCCTTATGCAATGCGAGCAAGAATAGCGCTTTTCAAAGCCAACCAATCCGTTGCTGTACGTGAAGTAAAATTAAACAATAAACCTGCAGAAATGCTGAAAGCTTCCGCGAAAGGTACGGTACCCATTTTAGTAGTGGAAAATGATTTAAAATCGACATTGATTATTGAAGAAAGTCTTGAGGTTATGTTGTGGGCGTTAGCTCAGAGTGATCCTAATGATCTGCTTCGGAAAGACGAACCAATGGTCCTACCTTCAATGCTTTCGTTAATTGCTCGTTTTGATGACGAATTTAAAACACATTTAAATGCGTATAAATGTGCCAAACGCTATAAAGAAAACAACCTGATTGAGTGTAGACAAGCATGCGAGGTTTATATTCAAGAATTAGAAGATTGTTTGTCGGTTGGAACCGCAGATAATCAGACTAACAAAACGTCTTATATCATCTCAGACCAAGAGAGTTTGGTTGACATAGCGTTACTCCCTTTCATTCGTCAATTCGCCAAAGTCGAACGTCAATGGTATCAGCAATCTCCTTACCCAAAGGTTAAACAATGGCTTAACCACTATCTACAAAGCGTCATGTTCACCAAAGTAATGACTAAGTTTGATGTTTGGAACTCGACGAACTGACCCTTTTATTCCTAATGATAAAGAATATTATTTTCTAACGATCCAGTTACCATCTCCATGACGACAGGCCTTGCCATGCACTACCTCAGAAACTCCCCCTTTAGTAGCTTCAACGATATAGTCTCTACAGGTTTCACCATTCAGTAAGTCGGTTTTGATTGGAACCACACGATATTCATAGCCTGTATCAGGGTTATACCACTGCGTTGCCACACCGGTACGAACCATTTCTAAAGAGTGTGAGACATAAGTTCTATCAGTATGATTCATATGATGCCCCACATTACCACCGATACGAATTTCTACAGTTGGCCCAATAATAGTAGCGTTAGCATGAGCATCATCTTTGCCAATTTCGTGACCGATAACACCACCAATAATGCCCCCGATAACTAATCCAGTAATAACGTTGCCGCCTCCCCCGCCGTGACCATGATGTATTCCACCGCGCCCCGCGCAAGCAGACACCGACAAAACGCTGATACAAAGCAATGCGACAACCACTTTTTTAGAATGTGTAAACATAACAAGAACCTCTTTATTGTAGTGATGAAAATAGTACGGATAACAAAATTTTCTCTTAAGAGAATGGGATCAATTTTAACCACCAATAAATGAAGTTTTGTGCAAAGAATGTGAAGAAAATGCGGATTTAAAGACTGATAGTTGATTAGATGTGTTGGACTTATCCTTCACTTTAATCAGAGCATTATGTAAGCAACTTTGCCGTGCAAGTTGGGGTTTCAACGAGAGGTATAAACGAGACACCCATGTTTATTGACTGTAATGTAAATAGGATACTCACAAAATGAGTCCTGCTTTAACATGGCTGTCCATGTAAACAGTTTTACGATGTAGCGAGAGATGCAAAAACACGCAAGATATAAACGAGACACCCATGTTTATTGGCTGAAATGCAACTAGGACAAGCACGAAATGAGTCCTGCTTTAACATGGCTGTCCATGTAAACAGTTTTACGATGTAGCGAGAGATGCAAAATATACTGATGGCTAACAAGCAAATAGAACTCTGAAGAATATGTAGAAACGTAAATTGGACAGCCATGATGAGGATGGTATTAACGAGACACCCATGCTTATTGACTGAAATTCAACTAGGGCACACACAAAATGAGTCCTGTTTTAACATGGCTGTCCATGTAAACAGTTTTACGATGTAGCGATAGATGCAAAATATACTGATGGCTAACAAGCAAATAGAACTCTGAAGAATGTGTAGAAACGTAAATTGGACAGCCATGATGAGTGATTTAAGAGGATTATTTGGACACCCAGTTTTACTAGCCATTTTTCAAAGGGAATACACAAAGGAAAGCGAACTAACCTAAATTTGGAAATTACCGATCAAATGTAATGAGCGACTACAAATAATACAGCTTAAATTAAATGTAGAAATACAAGGCCCCAAAAGCCAATTGATGTTCAAAATCAAAGCCTAGCAGGCTATCATTCTATTAATTAGTTAATGTATTTTTGGCTCTTATGGCAGCTATACGCTTTATCCCATCCTCAATCACGATAGTTTGTTTTTCTACATTTGATAGCTGTTTTTCTGCAGTTTCAATACTAGATTTAAGCTCATTTTGTTCGAAAGATTTTTGCTCTATTTCGCTTTCCCGGGCTGCAATTAAGGCCTGACTTTGTTGATTTAATCGATTTATTTCTTCAGTTTGTAGTTGAAATGATGCAATTTCTGCTTGAAGTTTATCTCGTTCCTTTTCGGAAATTTGATATTTTTCCAAATCTCGTTTTGCAAGATATAGTTGAGCGTTATAATCATCCAGTACTTGGCTTATACCATTGGCGCGTTCGTTCAAACCTTTTAAGCGAATACGCATTTCTTTAATGAATGTTTCAAATTGACCAGTAGATGAACCTATAATTACATCCATCGAACTTTGCTCTTCGGGCTTTTGAGATACTGCACAACTCGTTAAACCTGCGCTAAAAGCGATTAGAAATATTAATTTTGAGTAAGACATTTACTATTTCCTTATCCAGCAATCAAATTAGCCATAACAGTGTTATCAGATTTAAGTTCGTTAATTGTGATTTGTAAATTAGCAAGCATTGAAGCAAGGTTTTGTCTTTTTTCTAAAAGTTCATTATAAGCATTTTGCGTTTTTTCTTTATCAGATTCTAATTTTGAGATTTTAGATTCTGATTCCTCCAGTGCGCTATCTAGATATTCTAATGTATCGGTATAACGATCTTTTAGCGTTAGGCTTTCCTCAAGCCTTGCTTCAGTCTCCGCTTTAAGTTTTTTAGCTTCTTTGATTTCTGCGGCTGTTAGTGATTGCTTTGCTTTGAGTTGGTCGATACGAACTCGAGTTTGTTCAATTTCTAATTGTGTTTTTTCAAGAGCACTTTGACGCGTCTCGATTGCAGTTTCCGATGCTGTAATCTCAGACTCTAAAAACTCATATTCAGTGGCATAACTGAGACGTCTTACTGCAATAGCCTTTCCTACATATTCCCCCAAGCTAACCCCCCCCTTCATGCCCAAAAGAACACAACTTCCTATAGCTTGGGAGCGAAAAGGTATATTGCCGAGCTTTTTGTGGCATGCATAGCCCAAGGCAATTCCGCCAACAACTTGACCAATGGTTTTTGACGTTGATATATCTTCTTTTGCCAACTGTTCAACGGGGGAGCTGACATCAAAATCACTTAAATCTTCAGTTTGGTTCTGTGTGTTTTTATCTTTTTCTTCATCATCACCAAATATTGATCCTAATGAAAACTGTGCATGTCCTTGGAAAGCAATTAACGAGCAAGACATAGTCACTAGCAAAAGTAGTTTACAAATTTTCATCTTATCGTCCTTTTAAATTGTTAACTTTCGTTTTATTAATGATTGTTTTTCAATTTTTGTAGCAAACTCTGAAGTATCTTTAATTAAATTATGTAAAGCTTTAAAAAAGTCAGACTTTTCGTAATTTCCGTGTACTGCGGTTAATTCAATTTCGTTACGTATAATGGAGTCAAATTCTGCAAAGGATAGCTCTCTTTTTTCAGCCAATATTAGGGTTCTTTCTCTAGCTTTGAGCATTTTATCTTCGATAGCGACTTTGTTTTTTTCAATGCTTAATAGCAACAAATCTAAATTTTTTTGTGTATTTGCATCCAACTCACCCAAAGAACGCAACGTGTTGATAACACTCTGATTACTCAGCATTTCACTCTGAGTCAATTCAGCTTTAGTTATTAATTGATAAATTATATCAAGCTCTTCAGTTAAACTAATTTTGATAGTGTTAGAACTGGATGAAGTGAGGTCTTCAGGCATTGAAGTTTTATCATTGCTTTGAGCTATAAAAATAGCTATCAAACATATAAATGCCAGACAGGAAAATCCCGCTAATATTTTCAGTCTATTTTTTTTAACTGTCACGTCAGCAGAGGTGACATCAGTATCTGTTTCTTTTTCTGTTGAGGTATCTGTATCTATTTCTGTGTCTCTATCAACTGACTCTAATGCTGCTTTAAATTCTTCTGCAGTTTGAAAGCGATCGCTTATCTTAATAGCCATCGCTTTTTGCATGGCATTAATTAATACCGTTGAGTAACTATATTTAACATTTTCAATGGCTTCTAATGCAGGATCCTCTTTTCCTTGCATTACGGACAAGACTCTATCTTGGGCAGCAGGAGGATTGGTATTCATAATGATTTTCCAAATCATTGCCCCGACGGCGTATATATCAGTCCATGGTCCTAACTCACCTTCTGAACCTAATTGCTCCAAGGGAGCATATCCAGGCGTATGCATTTGATATTGGGTTTTTTGACTTTGTTGGAAATTTTGTTTGGCTGCTCCAAAATCAATTAATAGAGGTCGATTGTCGGACATGCGAACGAAAATATTAGCAGGCTTGATATCTCTGTGTAGCACTCCTTCAGAATGAATAAAACTCAACCCATCCAATATTGGTCCTATAAGTGCTCTAATTTGCGGCTCTGAAAGTGAGTGACCTGCCTCAGCATGATTTTGCAGTATTTCAGCTAACTCTAAACCCTGTTCAAGGTTCATTACTAGATAAGCGGTACCATTATCGTCAAAGAAATCCTTACAACGGATGATATTCGGATGATCATCAAACACGACTAACTGTTGTGCTTCTCGTAAAAAGGAATCTATACCTACCTGAAACTCTTCAGCATATTGTTCTGTTTGCGGATAAACGGTAACACCTTCGCGCGAAGCACAGTGCTGAGGGAGATACTCTTTGATGGCAACATAGGAGTTCAGCCGCATGTGTTTGGCTTTGTAAACTATTCCAAAACCTCCCATTCCAAGAACTGACTCAATTTGATATTGATGAACAATCGTACCTGCAGGTAGTGCTATATTTTGTGGCTGACTATTCATAATCCATTTCTATTCATTATTCTATCCGTTTTCGATAGCCAAACATAAAGCAAGCAACTGTGCGCATTAGCTGTTTTTTTATTCGTTCTCAAATAGCAATCTAAATCATCAGTTGTCTCTTGTCTATTTTATATACAAAAAATCCGTTATTAACAATCGCTTGAAAAATAAAATCCCAATTCAAATTGATGGAATTATTACCAAATGAAACACTGTTTCTTTAGCTAGATATGTGTGACTTTTCAAGCTGCGCGAATAGTAGAAAATAATCGGGACACCCACGCTAGAGGTGCATAAAAAGCATTTAAAGTGCTGAGTGGTTGCTTATAAAACAAGCAGGCTTAAACGTGGATGTCCATGTAAATAGTTATGGGTGTCTTAATAAGAGCTTGCCTATATACGATCTAAGCGGAACCATGGCCAGATGAAACTCCTTTGCTTTAACTATATGTTTATGATTTATCCAATTGCGAGAATAATAAAAAAATAATCAAGACACCCATGCTAAGAAATAATCAAGACACCCATGCTAAATGTGCATACATTACGTGGGTAAAAAAGCCATTGAGGGACTGACTTTCCTCTCTAAAGATAAGTGAATACTCATAAATACCGATCTGCTTTAACACGGCTGTCCATGTAAAAGGTTTTTAATTTGGTTGGGATTGTAAAACGAAATGAAGGGTAACGAGCGCATAAAGCACCCGCCCCTTTTTCATTATGAAATCAACGTGTAGCCTTAAAACCGAGCTCTAACACCTAGACTAACGGAACGACCTGGTAGCGGTACTTCATCCTTAACGTACGAAGAGTGCACTCGCCCCTCTGTATCCCCAAGGTTCTGTCCTTGTAGATAAAATGTCATATCCACATTACCCAAAGGTAGGTAATAATTAACGGACGAAGACACCATTGTATAACCATCAGTTTCTGTCTCATAAGAAGCAATATCGTCTTGTTTACTGTTGCGAATCACTTCAACTTCACCGTGCCAATTGCCTTTTTCATAGTGCAATGAACTACCGAATCGCATAGGCGGAATACGAGGTACATTGCCTCCTTCATCTAATTTAGCGCGAGTATAATCACTAAATAACTCCCAGCGTAATTCTTCCGTCAAGTGCAAGTCTACTTGAGCTTCAAAACCATATAAGGTGGCATCTTGCTGTTCAAAGTTGATTACCGATAAACCATCAATTTCTTCGTCAGACTCGCCATTTAATGCAACATCGGCATCAAATTCCGCTTCGGTGATCAAATCTCCCCCCGAATACACTAAACCGGTACGCTGCTCAAAGATGTAATCACTTACCTTATTGTAAAATACGCTTAAAGTGGCATTCCAGCGATCCGTGTTATATCGGTATGTTAGATCGACATTATTCGACACTTCTTTATCTAAATCTTGTGACGATTGACTTACTGAATAAACCCCATCAAGTTCGTTGATATCAAAACTGCCACCAATTTCATAGGTTTGTGAGCCTACGTGAGGTCCGTAAGAAAACATTTCAGAGGCAGAAGGTGCTCGTTGAGAATAGGCATAATTAAAGGCTAATGAGTTTTGATCGTTAATTGTCCAAACTACACCTGCAGATCCCGATAATGAGGTATACCTTTTGTCGTCAATTGAGATACTACTGTCCAACTCAGAATAAAAGTCATTGTCGACGTCATGATTGAGAGTTTCAACTCGTGCGCCTAATTGCCATAACAAATCGCCTGTTTCACGTTCTTCTAATAGAAAAGCAGCGATAGAATCCGTTTTAGTAGGCGGTGTAAATGCCTCCTCACCTAATGCAGACGCATCTATATAATTATAGTGGAGTCCAATTACCCCTTTCCAGCCGTTAATCAGTTGATGATCTGCCCATAATCTAGACTCTACTGATTCATTTTTAAAACTCGTTCCAACTTCATCACCTTCAAACTCGGTGTGTTCATAATCAGTATATGCAGCTTTAAAATGAACACCTTCAATGGGACCACTCAAGTTGTTCCAATCAACTACGCCTTGATAGCGATCTTGCTGTAATTTGATATAAACATCTTCTTCAACCGGTAAACCATACTCAGAGTCCATGCTACCGTAGGATAATGCCACGCGGGTATCATCGGTTATCCAACCACCGCCAAGATTGAATCCATGTGCACTGATAGCTGAATTAGCTAACTCACCACTACCGCCAGTCTCATCAATATTTGCTGGTACGGGAATTTTATAGTCGTCGGTATCTCGATTATAACCGTCTACATGAAATACAAAATCACCGCTCCCCATATTCAAATCAGTTGATACGGTTTTAGCATTAGCCACATTGTCATATTGGGCAAAGGCTTCGCCACTAAAGCCTTCTTGACGCTCTGCCGGAAGTCGATTATCAACCACATTGACTACCCCTCCGATTGCACCACTGCCATACAGTAACGTTGCCGGACCTCTTAACACTTCAATTTGACTCGCAGTTGAAGTTTCTGTGGCAACTTGGTGATCAGGCCCTACACGGGAGGCATCAGAAACATCTAATCCATTTTGCATCACCTTAATACGAGGCCCATCTAACCCTCGAATGATGGGACTACTGGACACTGGACCAAAATAAGAACCATGCACGCCTGGCGTACTACTCAATGTTTCGCCAAGGGTTGCTGCTTGGTGTTGGTCTAACTCTTCACCACTTAAAATAGTCACAGGTGTACTTGATTGCAGGACTGTTCGGTTAAGGGGTGATGCAGTAATGACTATTTTTTCAATATCATTTTCGTCTTTTTGAATATCGTTATTGTGGGTTTGTGCTTGAGCATTGGATGCTAACGCTGCTAATACAGCTATTAGCAGTCTGGATTTTTTAGATTTCATTGATTTTTTCTCTTACATACAAATAAAACAACAATCCCTCACCAAATAAATGGGGGACAAAATACTGCAGGGTGAAACGAATTAAACTATTGAAGGTGGATCACGGTTTCCTGTAGCTCTAACAGACACCGGAAGGTAGTGAAGCACCAATATTTCAATTACATTCCCAGTAAGAGAAGTATCTAAAGTAGAAAGATTGAGGAAGGGTATTGCATTGTCATAATCATCAAATACTAAGCATTCGATACAATGATTATCAGTCTGAACTATATGAGCGTCGTCATGTAATCCATTAAAAATGGTATATCCCAGCGCGCACATAAAGATAAACACAATGGCATATTTTGGCATTGTGCTTCTATTTACTGAACGGGGATTTGGACAATCACTCATATGATATAACGTAACACAAGAAGGTTGGTTCGACGAATGTCATTAGGCTGTTTTAACTCACAGGTTATCGCAAAGTTTAGTCGTTAATCCCCCCTATTGAGACACCCATAATAGCTCTTTGATGTTTACCCGTTTAAAGGTCATAAACATGGGTGTCTTGATAAGCTTATCGCAAAGTTAAATCGTTAATAACCCCTATTGAGACAGCCATAATAACTCTTTGATTTTTACTTGTTTAAAGATCTTAAACATGGGTGTCTTGATAACCTAACCATGGGTGTCCTAGTAGTCGCTCGTTTAACATGGGTGTCTCAATAACTGTTATCACTGATTACGATAATAAACTGGGACTTGGTTTTGTTTATATCCATCAATATAAAATCGGGTTGGCCAATCGTGTGGGGGATAGTGTTCATCCTTTGTCGGTTTTTTTGGCGTTACATCTGTAGTGTGAGAATTTGGGAGAAGTTGATTGCTACCCGGTACCGTATCTCGGGTATCAATATAGGTGTCGCTAAAATCTCCACATGAACCAAAGTGCTCGATTCCATAATCCCAAAAAATACCTGAATACACGCTAACAGGATCTAGATAAGTGGTTTGCACTATTAATTGTGAATGGACTGATTTAGCGCCTTCACATATTCCAAGTACCACAAAAGCGCCACAACTATGGCCGATAGCATGAATTGCTTTAACGCTTGTTTGCTTAGCTATGCGCTTCCCCATCTCAACGCCAATTTTTCTTCCTGCAACTGAACATAAAAACACATTGCCAGAAAATTCTTGCCAATCAATACTGTGATTTTGTTGTTTTATATCACCTAATTGAGGATAAGGATTCGTTGCCATCAGTGACTGTAGCTCATCACTCCAATCAGCGGGTGAACCTTTTACACCGTGGGCTGAAAGGCTAATATATTCGATCCCTCTTGTTAAAGGAAATTGAGTGGCCGATGAAAAATCCCTTGGCCAATAAACATAGATTGCGAATCCTAATGTACCAAGTACAAATGGGATCCCAGGTATAATTACCAACCACCACCAAATGAAGCGGATTATCGTTTTCTTACTAATTTTCAACACGGCGAATCATATTTTGAAAATGGGCCTTAAGTGTGAAGAGTTCCTGAATTTTTAGCAAGCTCGATACTTTGCTAACTCTGCATGCATGAAAGTCAACACTTTAGAAAATGCCACAAGCTAAACTATTCATCCAATTCACAATTAATTATAACCAGCCTTTTTGATCTGCAATTCGGGCGGCATCCACTCGGTTAGTGGCATTTAACTTAGACATAGCCTCAGACAGATAATTGCGCACTGTGCCTTGGGCAATAAATAATTTTTCGGCAATGTCTGTAGTCGATAACCCCTGAGCCGCAAGTTTAAGGGCTTTTCGTTCTTTAACATTTAGGGGATCTTTATCTCCTAACGCTAACATCGCAAGCTCAGTATCAATTACTCTATCTCCACTGATAACTTTGCGTAAGCAGCTTATTAAATGATCACTTGGGGCTTCTTTGAGCACAATCCCCTTTACCCCAGCTTCAATTGCCCTACGCATATACCCAGCTTTTGCGAAGGTCGTCATGATTACCACTTTAATGCTCGGATGTTGTTTTTGCAGGGTTTCCGCCAGTTCAATGCCGCTTAGGTGAGGCATTTCAATATCACTTAATACCAGATCGGGAATAACTTCCGAATGATTAATGAAACTAAGGGTTTTTTCACCATCACTACAGGAAGCGACAACCTCAATATCGGACTCGAATCCAATTAATGCGGTCAGTGCATCCAGTACCAAGGTTTGATCTTCAGCAATAACTAATTTTGTGGTCATTAAATATCCTTTTTAATTTAAACTACAGGCTCACAAGGGTAGCTAAGATTAAGCCAGTGAAACACGCATTTCTAGGTGCATTCCGTCGCGATGATGTATATTAAACGAACCATTTATCATCTCTAAACGCTCTTGAATGCCAGTTAAACCGTTCCCCGCCTGATATGACTTGCTAGAGTTACTTCCGTTGTCACCAATGCGCATCATCATTAAGTTGTCTACAATAGACGCTTCAATATAAGCTTTACTTGCTTGGCTATGACGCAGAATATTAGTCACCGCTTCTTTTGCCACAAAGGCCATTTGCAGTTCAATATTTACGGGTAAATCAGCTGCATTCAATTTATTTGTGCTCAATTCAACTTCGATATTGGCATTTTCAAGCAACTTTGTCAGTGTATGTAACTCATTTTTCAACGAAAGTTTTTTCATGCCTGAAACCGCTTTTCGGACATCAGACAACACTTCTCGGGAAACAGCACTGAGCTCTTTTAATTGAACTTTTGCTTCTTCTGCTCGGTCATGCTGCAGAAGTTTTTCTGCCAGTTCAGCTTTTAATGCAATAGTTGAAAGAGTGTGCCCTACAAGATCATGCAAATCACGACCAATACGCTCACGCTCAGCAATGGCACTCACCTGGGCTAGCTCATTTGCAGCGCGTTCTTTGTGTATTTCAATGAAGGCCTCCTTTTTTTCAAGCAATCCAAATGTAAATAGCGCCAAGCAGGCAAAAAATGAGGGAATTAGAAAACGGAAATCCAAGGTGTCATAGTGTAAAATCGACAATAACATGGCAACTAAAACCATAACCAAACTGACAACGCGCCTCCAACCTCTCCCATGATAACCAATTAAAAAAGTCGCAAAACCGTATAAAAACACCCCGCCAAAATTAACAAAAGAGGCACCAACACAGGCAAGTACTAGGCACACTATTGGCAGTATTACGGCTTTTCCACTGCTAAAAACGGCCCATACATAAAACGCTACAAATGATACAAAGATAGCAATAGACGCAATCAAGTGATTAGTGCTAACAGAATTGGCATTCATAAATAGAGGAACAAAATAAAAGAAAGAAAAAGCGAGGGAAATGAATGACCACTTCTTGCGCTCGCCACGCCCTAAGGCGGGCAAGCTGATGTTTGAGTTCGGTTGAGTTGTAGACATGAAAGTTCCTTGTGAATGCGACTTCATCACTCAGCTAGGCATGACGTAAAGGTGCAGTAGTAGACTCAACACCTTTTGCATCCGTTGAATCCTTTAAGCTGGCATAACGTTTTTCTTGGATGTAAATGCTTGCAATATATATCACTACAATCACCGCCGGTACAGTCACAAATACCTGTTCAGGGGCAACAAAATAACAAGTTACTATAGCAATGGTTCGCGTAATGGCATGAAAATACCCAACCCAATGCTGAATGGCCCAAGATAATGGCATCCACATCAATCCAGCAAGAATCCCAACCGACATAGGGATAGATTCGTTTTCTTTAGTGGCGAAAGGCATAACAATCGCAAAAACTAACAACGCCATCACGACTCCTGCCATAAACAGGTTATCAAATTCATTTTTCGGACCTTTTCGATTAAAAAAATCTTCGCCGGTGAGCTTGGCAAAGAAAACCCCCAAATAAAAAATCGCTCCACAACCTAACCAAACTGACCATACTTTTATTTCCATTGATTCGGCAAAAAAGCCGATTAATCCAATGATGCTCCAAACTATCATTCCTGCTAACGGCATTGCTAAAAAGCGACGTTGACGGAACAGCTCGCGTTGTTGATCTAAAGTAAGTGTTTTCATTTGTAATCTCGTGAGTTGTTTAAAAGACGAGTTTATTATTACTAAAGTGGTCACTCCGGGTAAGGCACAAATGTCACCAATAAGATGTGACATTTGTCATGATATCTCTGCCAACTACCACATGGTTAAAACGACACCCGCATAAAAACCCCATATAGGTCGTGTGTTAGTCTCCTAGCCCCGCGTGGGTAAAGTATTCGTAAACGATATTGCGTGATAAAGGTGGGTGTCCAGGTAATTTGTTTGGAGAAGCTTTATCGAGACACCCATAATAACCCTTATCAAGACACCCACGCTTAATTCGGTTCAAATCATTTAATCAAGGGTGCTTTAGGGTGGGTGTCCTGGTAATTTGTTTGGAGAAGCTTTTATCGAGACACCCATAATAACTCTTTTCAAGACACTCTCGCTTAATTCGGTTCAAACCCTTTAATCAAGGGCGCTTTACGGTGGGTGTCCTAATATTTCATTTTTAATGATGGATGTCCTTGTAAACTTCTTAACATGGGTGTCCTGGTAATTTTCTAACACATTCGGCTAGCGATATTGCTATCAAAGCTAAATAAGAAGTATGAAAAATGATAGTTAATTAGGGTGATCGTCTTACTATAATTAAACGTAATAACCCAATGTAGTTGAGCTAACACCTAACCAATATTAGGGAGATTGACATGGAACGTTTTATTGTTCGAAAACCTTTCGGTGATACGTTTACGTATCAATACCCCACAGGGAAAACCGTTAAGAACAAAGGGATCAAACGTTGGGTTCAAAGTTTAGCTATTCCACCAGCATGGCAAGAAGTACAGATTGACCTTGATCGTAGTGCCAAAATATTAGCCTTTGGCCGAGATGCACAAAAACGCAAACAGTATATTTATAATCCCAAATGGACAGAACAAGCAAGTGAGCAAAAGTTCGAACGAATTTTACGGTTTGCTAAAGAGTTATCCACAATGCGAAGGGTTACAGGGCAACATATCACGCGACGTCCCATTGATGAAAAAGCAGTTTTAGCTTGTATGGCTCGCATGCTTGATGAGGCGTTTTTTAGACCAGGCAATCCCACATATACTCGCAACAATCAAACGTACGGTTTAACCACATTGCGTGTGAAGCATATGAGTATTGAAAATGGTCAGGTACATTTTGACTACGTTGGTAAAAGTCAGCAACCCCAACATCGGGAAGTTGATGATAAGCATGTAAGGAAAGTTTTAGCACAATTAGAAAAAATGACAGGTTATGAGTTATTTGATATCACTTTGCCGGATGGCAAACGCAAAAAAATCAATGCCCAAGATTTAAACCAATATATTTCCGAAGTTATGGGAGAAGACTTTAGCGCAAAAGACTTTCGGACGTGGGCAGGAACCGTATTAATGGCTATTGCTCTTGAAGAGCTTGGACCAGTAAATGACCAAAAGATGAATAAAAGCAACGTACTAACGGCTGTTAAAAAAGTCGCGAGTGAATTAGGAAATACCCCTGCTGTTTGCCGGTCGAATTATATTCACCCTAACGTAATATTACATTACGAAGGTGGTCGCACCCTGGCATACTTTCGTAAACAACTTAAGCGTTCGCGAGCCAAGTATTTCAGTCCAGACGAAAAGGCAACGTTAAAACTTCTGGAATATTTAATCTCGACTTAGATTGCAACTATCCATACTTCTATCAAGGTTATTCCTTCGCTATCCTCTTATCTGCTCAATGGCCTATTAAAACTCAATATTTGTAGGCCTGTTAACAAGACACCCATGTTTATATTTCTGTTTGCTTACCTTTCTCAATATCTGAATTACTTAAGCTTTAACGTGGGTGTCCTGATTATTAGTGTGGGTGTCTTGGTAATTTTTGATCTGCAATTAAACATGGGTGTCTTAGTAATTCTCCTTCTGAATTAACTAATCTTTAACGTGGGTGCCCTGATTAATAAAACTAAGCACCGTCATGTTATCCACTAGCTTATTTGGGGTATTGCAAAACTATAGGATCATCAAGCCCTATGGTGGTTAGTAGCGCTTTATATCTAACATCCTTTTTTAGTCCTTGTAGCCTTGGATCGTTTCGCGTGAATATCAAACAATTCGATTGATATGCAACTGCTTGATTAAATAACTCAAACGCCTCATCTATATTATCCAACAGCACATGAACAATAGCCGTTTCATACGGACACATGTATTCATTACTTGCCTGAGCTTCGTTAATTAGAGCCATTGCCTCAACTTCTTGGCCTGCAGACGCATAAGACTGCGCCAACAAAATCAGAGGTAAAGAGGCACGATTACTCAGCTGCACGCCTTGTTTAGCCAAGGTAATGCTCTTTTGACTATTTCCGTTAATATATTCCGCCACCGATAAGTTTAATAACGGGTAAGGCAATGATGGGTGTAACTTAACTTTGTCTGTTCCCCACACTATGGCCGCATCAACTTCATTTACCATTAATAGCGCCCATAGGCCCCAATCAGCAATTTCTAAATTTAACGGGTCCAACCTATCAGCTTTCAATAAAGCGCTTTTAACACCATCCACATTACCCATCGCAGAATGGTAGAGTGCAAAACCTAGCTCGGTCAAAGCAATAGAAGGGTCTTTTGCTTGCGCTTTAGTTAACATGTTCCATGCGTCTTGCCACTGCCAAGCATGAACATAAGCAAGGCCTAGTTGCGACATTATTTGTGCTGACTCTGGGTTTATATTTAATACTTCAATTGCTGAGGATATGACTTTGGGTAAGACTTTTTTAGGCTGCTCAAAAAAGGTCATAATTACTCGATATGCATTTGCCTTGGCGATATAGGCCGCTTCAAAATTCTGATCAATAGAAATCGCTTCTGAAAAGTAGTCAATTGCGCGAAGCACTGACGCATGAGTCATAAGAGAAAGTTGGTATTGTCCTTGAACATAAAGATCGTAAGCTTGAACATTATTAGTCGGAACTTTTACGAGGGTTTGTTTTTCGTTTTCAAGCACAATCACTTTTAACGCGTCTGATACCGAAGAAGCAATTTCGCTTTGAATGTTAAATCGATTGGTACTACCAATTTGCATATCAAAGTCACCATCCCACAATAATTGACCGTTCGTCAGGTTTTCGAACTCGACCGTAATACGGATATTGCCTGCATCATCCTCATTAATAACACCGTCTAAAACATAATTTACGTCTGGTATTTTTTGTTTAATATGAGTTCTGGTCTTATTCTCTTTAAAGGCAAAAGATGATGGCGGCGGCACAATCGTAATGCCAGATATTTTTCGTAACCCTTGTATCAATTCTCGAGTAATCTGATCTGCGAAGGGCTCCCATTTAACTGAGTGTGCACTAGAAACGGATAAGGGCAACACTAAAACATAAGGAGGAGCGTTTTCTTTAGTCGTTGACGTGTTAACTTTCCATAAAAAAATCACGGTCACGAGCAATATGATAAAAGTAAAAGAGATTTTTGTTTTATGGGACATTTTTCGATTTGCGGGCGGTTGTGAATTTTGCTCCGTTATTGATGGTTGGGAAACTTCATTCACGGGCGCAATAAACTGATAACCACGAGATCTCACCGTCTTAATGACTTGTTGTAAATTGCCATTATCACCTAAAATTTTACGTGCCGATTTTATATGATTACTTAACGAGGTATCAGAGACTTCACGACCATCCCACACAGTTTCAAAAAGCTCTTCACGAGTTACTAGCCTTTGCCGGTGTTGAATTAAATAAACAATTAAATCAAAAACTTTTGGTTCAATAAGCACAGGGGACTTGTCTGAGCGCAACTCAAACTTATTTAGATCAACCTCAATGTTGTTAAACCGATATATCACGTCAACTCTCCACAGATTCGATCTGACCTAAGCCTACTTCACCGAAAGATTATCCATTCATTATGTAATCGTTAGCTAGCCATCATGCTTCATTCTTTCTAACCCTGATAATAAAAGTAGGTTTAATCACATAATAAAAGGAGCTCTATTATGCCTACACCAATCGACATCCTTATGGATCCATTATCAATAACTTTACTCGCCATTTATGCAGGACTTATTGTTTTGGAGGCGTTATTACCTGGGCAACCTGTGAAAAAAGTAAAAGGCTGGATACCCAAGGCCCTTGCTGTCTTCATTGTATATTTCTATTTATCGACTTATTTACCACTAATATGGGACAAGTATTTATTACCTTATCAGCTTGTTAACCTCGAAGATATCAACCCGTATATTAGTACGATAATAGCGGTTTTAGTATTTGAGTTTATGATTTATATCTGGCATCGAGCCATGCATAGCAATACATGGTTATGGAGAGCCTTTCATCAAATGCATCACAGCGCTGAACGCTTAGATACCTTCGGTGCTTTTTATTTTAGTCCTTTAGACATGATAGGTTTTACCCTTATTGGCAGCCTAACCCTAACCATAGGTGTTGGACTAGCTCCGGAAGCCATTTCATGGTTTTTATATATCACAATGTTTTTAGCAATATTTCAACACACCAACATCAAAACACCGCAATGGCTAGGCTATATAATTCAGCGACCTGAAAGTCATTCAATTCACCACCAACGAGGTATTCACCAATACAATTATTCTGACTTACCTATTTTTGATTTGATATTTGGGACCTTTAAAAACCCTAAAGAATTTTCTACAAATATCGGATTCTATGACGGCAGCTCAGCAAAATTAAAGGAAGTGTTACTCGGCAAAGATATCGCTAACGTCAATCACCAAAATTTATCAGAGCAATAGATAGCACTGCAATGTTACGTACATCAAGCACCATAAACGCGGAGGCTTGCACACTAATGATTTGTGCAGGCCTTTATAGGTTTTCGACTGATGTTAACAAGACACCCATGTTTATATTTCTGTTTGTTTACCTATCTAAATATGTGAATTACCTGCGCGTTAACGTGGGTGTCCTGATTATTAACGTGGGTGTCTTGGTAATTTCTGCTCTGCATTTAAACATGGGTGTCCTGGTATACCTCTGGTATATCTAAAATTTCTGATTCTTTTGGCAGAACTAACTCCCTAAAACTAACTTTGCAGTTATCGACCATGCTAATCCGCACTCACAACACTGAGACAATTATCACCCGAAAAACTGTTCAAAAATCAACCAAACATATGAGTGTGAACTATACTATTGCTTGTAAGGAGGTGATGTTTATCTACCTATATTACGGTTGATGTATATCCGTATCGAATAGTTAATAAATGTAACAAGGAGAAGTTATGAGATTTATTCAATATATACAGCTATTTCCATATGCGCTGCTAATATTTTTGCTGTCAGCGTGCACCCTAAACGTCGATGTATCTGAAGATGACGAGCCAATATCAGGTTCTAGTGTTTACGAGTTATTTGTCATTCAGCAAGATATGGATGACGCTTTTAACATATTATTTGTTCCCGATGCTTCTTATGGCGATCTGGCTAATTTAGCTAATCGTCAAGCCTTTGTAGATGACCTAACCAATGCTATTGAAAATAGCTATTGGCAAAATCAAGGTTATTACTTCAACCTAGGGCGCTTTAATTATTATTACACTCTAGACTCTGGAAGTGTCGTTGAAAACGAGCTCGATGAAGATGGGAATTTTCGTTGTCCTTCAGTTACTTGGCCTAGCTCTATTAGTTCAGACGGCGCTTTTGCCGATGCAACTATATTAATACACAGCAATGAACTACGCGATTGTGCTAACCCAGCATCCGGCCGTGCTACCGCAGAGCCCACAAGCTATAGAACTATTGTGCATGAAACTTCACACGCAGTGTTTGCCTTGCCCGACGAATATTGCTGCGACTCAAACTACAGTACTAACGTACCTGTTCTGTATGCAACTGAGACTGCATGTGAAAATGATCCTATCAATGCGGCTTGGAGAAACTGTACAAGTTTCGTTTCAGATAGAGATGGAAACGACTGGTGGCGTTCAGAAGGCGATATCACGACCAGTGCAATTATGTTATCAGGAGGAAATACAGTTTGGGAATTTGGTCCAGCTGATTGGGTAATTATGGAAGCTGCTTACCTCTCGTTTCCGAATGCAAGTTCAGCGGGAACCCCCACAATCTTTGCACCAAATAATTGGAATCGTCCCTAATAAAGGAATATAACATGAGATATCTATTACTAATTTTAACGGCTTTATTGAGTGCCGCGTCATTAGCGCAAACGAATAGCCAGATGCCAATCGAAACACCTAAATTTGAACCAACAAAACAGCATAAACCGATGGCAAAGCCTACAGATTACCAACGCATAGCGATTTTAAATATCAACTTAAAATATGACAAAGGTGAAGCGGTCAATGCAGAACTAGTGCGTTCACGAATTATCAAATCCGTTGCTCCCAAAGTCTTTACGCGACAGATGGGAGACTGGCAGGTAATCATTGGCAACAACCCGAAAAATGCTTTTTTTGTTAATGACCCCGGTTATTTAGAGGTTGAAAATGATGATAAAAATGAAATCCCTTATCATTATATCTCTCGTGGTGCTGACGTAGCTTGGGATCTAGTAGTTCCACTTTATAAGGATGGCCAAAGTATCGATGCTTCGACTATCACAATAAAACGAGTTAAAGACGGAAAACAAATTTTCGAATCAAAAATTTAATCTCAAATAGGCCAGCTAAAACTGGCCTATCTTTTAAATTAAAGCGATTCTATTTTTTGTTTATGAATGAAAACCTTGTCATAAATTAATTAGAAACCGTAACGCAAAACTGTCCCTCGAAGAGTCAAACCCATAACCTGTAATGTATTCCCTCTATTATGCAAAACCAAAGGTCAGCTATTTAACAAGACACCCATGTTTATATTTCTGTTTGTTTACCTATATAAATATGTCATTTACCTGCGCGTTAACGTGGGTGTCTTGATAATTTCGCGGGCATAATTGCGACTTTTTAGTGCAGTGTTGACTTAAATTTTGATGTTCCTGGGACATAGATATGCAATTCCTAGCACTAAAGCGTGATTAAGTGCTGCATGCAGGCTGGCAAAAATTTAGATGTGAAAAAGGAATAAAACTTGCTGATATTGTTCAAAATAAATTTACTGAGATCAAAATTATGCAAGCATTCATCAATAACATGCCAAAAGCTGAGTTACATGTGCATTTGGAAGGCACCTTAGAGCCAGAGCTGAGTTTTGCACTAGCGAAGAAAAACAACATTCCCCTCCCCTATAAAACCCCTGAAGCATTGATTGACGCATACGATTTCACCGACCTCCCCTCATTTCTAGAAATCTACTATGCAGGCATGAATGTGCTTGTTACAGAGTCCGACTTTTACGATTTAACCATGGCTTATTTAAGCAAGGCAAGTAGTCAAAAGATTGTATACGCTGAATTGTTTTTTGACCCACAAGCGCACACGTCCCGCGGTATCGACTTTTCAGTTGTGATCAATGGCATACATAAAGCCCAAGTAGACGCAGAACAGCAACTTGGTATCAAAAGTCAGTTGATAATGTGCTTCCTACGGGAATTGTCAGCCGAGTCTGCCATGGAGCACCTGTTAATGGCTGAACCTTATTTATCCTATTTAATTGGCGTGGGGCTGGATTCGAACGAACGGGATAATCCCCCTATAAAATTCCAAC
Organism: Aliiglaciecola sp.; assembly: GCF_039982535.1. NCBI lineage: Bacteria > Pseudomonadati > Pseudomonadota > Gammaproteobacteria > Alteromonadales > Alteromonadaceae > Aliiglaciecola > Aliiglaciecola sp. The sequence goes on along the minus strand of NZ_JBDWYG010000017.1, from coordinate 91,451 downwards.
ACGTGTTTAAAAAAGCAAGAGAGCTAGGGCTCAAGTTAACCATGCATTGTGATGTGAATCAAAAAAACACACTCACTCATATAGGGCAGTGTTTAGACGAGATTAAAGTAGATCGCATCGACCATGGCGTTAACTCTCTAGAAGATCCATCTTTGGTTGCTAAATTACGGGAAAACAAAATTGGATTAACAGTTTGTCCTGTATCCAATAAATTTGTTGTGCAGTCCCTTACCGCAAAAGAGATTAGAACCATGTTAGACGAACAAATCATGGTAACGATAAACTCCGATGACCCCGCTTACTTCCGAGCTTACTTAAATGAAAACTTTGTCGAACTGCAAAAAGAGGGAGATTTTAATAAGCAAGAACTGCAAACCCTAGTGGAAAATTCATTTCAAATTGCTTGGTTGCCTGAAATCGAGAAACAGCAATATCTATCGAGTATAGAAGACTATGTAGTAACAAGCTCATAAGCCTTCGCAAAGGAATACAGCCTATCCATACACCAGGTAGGTTGTTTTCGCCTTCACTTTTTATTGGTCGAACACAAGGACGAAATCGGCCAAGTATCGAATATCCATTTAAAAGCTAACTATTGCGGGTTTTACTAACGGTTTTAGTTTTAACAAGACACCCATGATTAGATTGTAATAGATTTTTAATTTCCTATGGTTTGAGGTAGATGTCCTTGTAATTTGAACCTTGTAATTTGTTGTTTTAAAAATGTTTTGTGGGGGGTATCAGACTCCGCCGTCTTTTATTCCCAAAGTACATAAAATCAACATCACTCAAAAAGTATTTTCGCGCCCTCTTTTGCGATCCATTACATGATAAAATACATTTTCATACTTTTTTCGCAACGATCTAGACATATGTAGTGGCATAGTTAATTTGGTCACCCATTAAGAATAAAAGGGGTCAGAGTTAAATTAAGTCCAAATACAAATAAGTATTCTTAGATGTCCCAGCTACATTCAGAAAAACAAAGGTTACAGTATCCCCAACATCCAAAGCGTAAAAGCACTTAGTCGTTATAGTATCTAGATAAAAATCGCTTAGTTAGTTAACCATGACTATTATTAAAACCAATAACTTTTCTATTAATAATGCTTAAGCTCGAGCTAAATAATTAAAAAATACTTAATTATTTGAAATATTTCCGTCAATAGAGCGGTTATTACCAATAATAGAACTTCAATCACTAATGAGATACCTATGAGACATTTATTTAAATATTTAGCATTTATCGTTATTACATTTTTTACAATACCCGCTTTTGCATTAGACGACGCAGTAAACACTGGCCGTTTTAATAATATCGCTATTGATGGTTACGACACGGTTGCATATTTTACTGAAAGTAAACCGGTTAAAGGCAATAAAAAAATCACGGCAGTTTGGCATGATGCTACATGGCAGTTTTCTAGCGAAGAGAACCTAGCCTTGTTTAATGAAAACCCTGAAAAATATGCTGCACAATATGGAGGTTGGTGTGCTTATGCCATGTCGAATGAAGCTACTGTACGTATAGACCCAGAAGCATGGCATATAACAGACGGTAAACTCTACTTAAACTACAGTAAAAGTATTCAGAAAAAATGGTTAGCAGACAAAATGTATCGAATTGAAGATGCTGACTTGTATTACCCTGAAGTGACTAATGTAAATAAGTTTTCTAAGAATTAAAAAGTTACAAAGTTCGCGTAATTAAAACCGATAGGGTCAAAGTGTGACTCTATCGACTCAAACGCATGAATCTTGGTACCTCACCTCAAACTCAGTCACTAGAAATAAAAGCGGTCAAAATAAAAGGGGGCAGAAAATAGAAAGAGCCTGTAACAGATTCTGTGTAACTGCCATTAGTTAATATGCTGTTCGAGGCGTTTCTCAAACTCGATAACAAAACGGCTCATCGCCTGTCGCCAGTTATGAACCGGCATCGACCATTTTTTACTAGCATCTCCAATTGCTAAGTACACCATTTTTCTTGCTGAATCATCACTAGGGAAGGTTTTTCGTTTCTTGATGGCCTTACGGATAACGCTGTTCAATGACTCGATGGCGTTTGTTGTGTAAATCACTTTCCTTGCCTTCACCAAGACTAGAAAACAAATCAATAACTTTAATCGGATTATTCATCCACGCACCCTTTCCATCAGACTATCTTCCATAACAACAACGCGTAAGTCCCGCCTAACCTTGTTTGTTCATAGAATATCTATTGCATAATTAAGCACAGATCAAAGGAAGAGTTTTGGGTGGCTTGTGTCAAAATTTGGATTGGAATGATATCAGACTGTCGGATTAAACAAAAAAGGGCCTTTCAGCCCTTTTCACAAACTTCATTCGAAACTAACAATCAAATCAATCTTCCATATAGGTCTCAATGCTTGGGCATGAGCAGATCAAGTTGCGGTCGCCATATACGTCGTCGATGCGGTTTACGCTTGGCCAGAATTTATTTCTTGCCACTGATGGTACTGGGTAGGCTGCGGTTTGTCTGTCGTAAGCACGATTCCAGTCGCTGTCGCAGATGTCGTCTAGGGTGTGTGGTGCGTTGTGTAGTGGGTTGTCAATTGCATCCCACTCGCCGCTTTCCACTTTTGCCATTTCAGCGCGTATGCAGATCATTGCTTCGATGAAGCGGTCTAGTTCTGCTTTTGCTTCCGACTCTGTAGGCTCAATCATTAGCGTTCCTGCCACTGGGAAGCTCATTGTTGGTGCGTGGAAACCGTAGTCGTTTAGGCGTTTTGCCACATCCATTTCGGTCACACCTGAGGTTTCTTTGGCGGGACGCAAGTCGATAATACATTCGTGGGCTACACGGTTGTTGCGACCTTTGTACAACACCGGATAGTGACCTTCGAGCTTTTGTGCCACGTAATTGGCATTCAGCATGGCAACTTCGGTGGCTTTTTTAAGGCCTTCGCTACCCATCATTTTGATGTACATGTAGCTGATTGGAAGTATTGATGCACTGCCCCATGGCGCTGCCGACACTGCGCCGTTTCCTGCCGTGGTATTGCCGGTGTCTACCACTTGGTGATTAGGCAAGAATGGTGCTAAGTGCGCTTTCACACCTATTGGTCCCATGCCTGGGCCACCGCCACCGTGTGGAATACAGAAGGTTTTGTGCAAGTTCAAGTGCGAAACATCGCCGCCGATTAAACCAGGAGAGGTAACTCCCACTTGGGCGTTCATGTTGGCACCGTCCATGTAAACCTGGCCGCCAAACTCGTGTACGATGTCACACATTTCTTTAATGGTTTCTTCGTAAACACCATGGGTTGAAGGGTAAGTGATCATTGCACAAGACAGATTTTCAGCCACTTCTTCGGCTTTTTTGCGCAAGTCAGCTAAATCGACATTACCGTTTTTATCACAGTTAACCACGACCACTTTCAAACTTACCATTTGCGCTGACGCAGGGTTAGTTCCATGGGCTGAGCTTGGGATTAAACACACGTTTCTGTGTCCTTCTCCACGGCTTTCATGATAATTTTTGATGGCGATTAGACCAGCATATTCACCTTGCGCACCTGAGTTAGGTTGCATCGACATGGCGTCGTATCCAGTAATGTTAATTAGCCAATCACTTAGCTCATCAATCATTAGCTTATAACCTTGTGCCTGTTCCACGGGTGCGAACGGGTGCAATTTACCAAACTCTGGCCAAGTCACGGGGATCATCTCCGCCGTGGCATTCAATTTCATGGTACAAGAACCTAGGCTTATCATGGAATGATTCAAGGCTAAATCTTTGTCTTCTAAAGATTTAATATAACGCAACATTTCAGTTTCTGAGTGGTAGGAATTAAATACTGGGTTACTCAGAATTTCATCGGTGCGCACTAAATGTGTAGGTAACGACTTCGAACCTTGAGTGGTAATTTCTGCATCCATCATTTCGATATCGAAACCATGAGTGTCACCACAGAATAAGTCGATAAGACCTTTTAAATCATGACGTGTAGTGGTTTCATCAACTGAAATACCCACTAGGTTATCAGCCAAATCAGCACGTAAATTCATGCCTGCTTCTGCAGCACGAGCAACTAGCGCATCTTTATCATCGACCATCACGGTAATAGTGTCGAACCAAGTGTTGTGCTTAAGTGCATAACCATGACGGGTTAGCGCGGCAGCTAATAAATCAGCAAAACGGTTAATTCGTGTGGCAATGGTTTTTAGGCCTTGAGGTCCATGGTACACCGCGTAGAACGAGGCCATGTTTGCCAATAATACTTGGGCGGTACAAATGTTTGAGTTAGCTTTTTCACGGCGGATATGTTGCTCACGGGTTTGCAATGCCATGCGCAGTGCTGGACGACCACGAGTGTCTTTAGAAACCCCAATGATACGGCCTGGTAAGGAACGTTTGTATGCATCACGAGTGGCAAAAAAGGCAGCATGTGGACCACCATAACCCATAGGCACACCAAAGCGTTGAGCGGAACCTAAAACCACATCTGCGCCCATTTCACCGGGAGATTTTAACAACACTAAGCTCATAATATCTGCCGCAACGGCTACTATGGCTTTGTTTTCATGTAAAGCACTGATGATATCCGTGAGGTCTTTCACTTCACCTGTGGTGCCTGGGTACTGTAATAACGCACCAAATATATTGTGAGAAGCTGCTTCTGCGTCTTTTCCAACAATTACGTCAAAACCAAACATTTCTGCACGGGTTTTAATGACGTCCAAGGTTTGTGGATGCACATCGTCGGCAACAAAGAAGCTGTTGGCTTTGCGGTTTTTCGACACACGCTTAGCAAGCCCCATGGCTTCAGCCGCCGCTGTTGCTTCATCTAATAGTGAAGCTGAGGCAAGTTCTAGTCCGGTTAAATCAATTGTTACTTGTTGAAAGTTTAATAAAGCTTCCAATCGACCTTGGGCAATTTCTGGCTGATAAGGTGTGTAGGCCGTATACCAACCTGGATTTTCCAACACATTACGTAATATCACATTGGGAGTGATGGTATCGCTATAACCCATGCCGATGAAACTGCGGTTAATTTGATTCTTACCGGCGGTGTCTTTGAGTTCTTGTAATGCTTGTACTTCGGTTATGCTGTCGCCAATGTTTAGGGATTCTGGTAAACGGATACCTGCAGGAACGGTCTGTTTCATTAAGTCGTCTAATGACTCAGCGCCAACAAATTCGAGCATTTCTGCCATTTCGCCTTCGCTAGGGCCAATATGACGCCTTACAAAATCTTCGGTCTGTTCTAGCTGAGCGAGTGAAAACGGAGTATTAGCCATGAATGAGTGCCTTTAATTTGAACAATGTGATACTGGAAATAGAAATGCAAAAGCTCTCTATATATTTGAATTCAACAGAGCTTTTTCTGCTATCAATAGACAATACTCGCCACCTGTAATCTTAAAAAAATACAGCGGCGAGCATTTAATTAATAACCAATATTAGTCTTCGTCGATACTGTTTGCGTAGCCTTCAGCATCTAACAAAGATTCCACTTCTGCAGCATCTTCAGCTTCAATGCGGAATAACCAGCCTTCGCCAAACGCGTCGCTGTTTACCAACTCTGGAGTATTTTCCAAGTCTTCGTTTACAGCAACTATAGTACCTGTGATTGGGGCATAAACATCAGAAGCTGCTTTTACTGACTCAGCTACTGCTACGTCATCTCCAGCGCCTACAGCGTCGCCAACTTCTGGCAATTCAACAAATACCATATCACCCAAAAGTTCTTGGGCATGTTCAGTGATACCCACGGTAAAAGTGCCATCACTTTCAGGTCTAACCCATTCGTGAGTGGATGCATAACGTAATTCTGATGGAATGTTGCTCATAATCGTTCCTAAATTTTGGTTTTTATTAAACTAATTAATCGAAATTTTACTAAAGGTGCTGAAAACTCACCTTTTTAAAGAACACTTTTTCCGTTTCTAACAAAGCTAGGTTTAACAATGTTAACGGTAACCCACTTTTTGCGCATTTCCACTTCAGCAGTGGTATCGGCAGTAGCAGGAATTCTTGCCATGGCAATACTATGACCTAGTGTTGGAGAAAATGTACCTGAGGTGATCACACCTTCGCCTTCAGACACTTTCACTTTTTGACCGGTACGTAAAACACCTTTATCGGTCATTACCAAGCCAACTAGCTTGTGAGTGCCTTCTGCCTTTTGTGTTTCTAGTGCTTTACGCCCCATGAAATCACGATCAGCTGGTTCCCAAGTAACGGTCCAAGCCATGTTGGCCGCAAGTGGAGAAATAGTTTCGTCCATGTCTTGGCCATATAAATTCATACCGGCTTCTAGACGCAAGGTATCGCGAGCACCTAAACCGCAAGGTGCAACACCTGCTTCAATTAAACGTTGCCAGAAATCCGCTGCCACTTCATTAGGCACCATAATTTCGTAACCTGCTTCACCGGTATAACCCGTTGTAGCAATAAATAAATCTTCAGCTTGCACACCAAAAAATGGCTTCATTCCCGCAACGGCTTCTTTTTGCGCATCGGAGAATAAGGTAGCTGCTTTTTCTTTGGCGTTGGGGCCTTGTACTGCAATCATTGCATAATCAGGGATTTCAGTAATAGTTACGTCAAATCCACTGGCCACACTGTTCAGCCAATCCATGTCTTTTTCACGGGTAGCTGAGTTAACCACCAAACGATAATTTGTTTCATCGAAGTGATAAACAATCAAATCATCAACCACGCCACCCTCATCATTCAGCATGCCGCTGTAGAGTGCTTTGCCTTTTTCAGTTAATTTAGCAACATCGTTAGCTAATAATTTGCGTAAATAGCCTTTAGCTTCACTACCTTTTACATCCACAATCGTCATATGCGACACATCGAACATGCCAGCATCTTTTCTCACTGCATGATGTTCTTCAATTTGTGAACCGTAATTAATCGGCATTTCCCAGCCATGGAAGTCCACCATTTTAGCGCCGGCTTCAATATGCTTGGGGTGTAAAACTGTTTTGTTGGTCATTTACCTTCACCTGATTGAGTCACTTTGAATTAGCAGTATAGAAATCACTCGGCTCTGGGACAAATTGATAATTCAAATGCTTACATAATTTTTTTAAATGTATTAAATTACTTAAATTAGTATTCCAAATGAATTTTAAGTCTAAACATTATCAATGAAACAGCTATCGTTAGACCATTTACGTACTTTTGTGACCGTAGTAGAGCTAGGTGGTTTTGCTAAAGCCGGCGACATGCTGGGCCGCTCTCAACCGGCAATTAGTTTGCAAATTAAGAAGTTAGAAGAACAATTAGGACGTCGTTTGTTCGACAAAATTGGCCAGCGCCAGTTGGTTAATCAAGATGGACAGGCACTATTGCAACAAGCAAGAGCCATGTTAGGAATTAACGACGACATATTTCGACAATTCGAACAATCCTCGTTACGAGGCCGATTGCGATTAGGAATACCAAGCGAATTTGCCACTACCTTACTACCCAGCATCATTGGTGAATTCAGTAAACAATACCCAGACGTAGCCTTAGAAGTTACCTCAGAATTAAGTCGTAGTTTACTTAACGATAAAAATCATCGGGACTTTGATTTAGTCCTAGCCCTCGTTCATCCAGACCAACAAACCGAGGGGGAAGTGGTATTGGAAGATGAATTGATTTGGGTGGGTGATGCCAATAAAGCCATTAGTGCAAACAAAGTGGCATTGGTTTTAGCTCCAGATGGCTGTGTTTATCGCTCCCGCGTGATTGAAAAACTCAAACAACAAACCACCAGCTGGCGGATCACTTATACCAATGCCGACCTTTATGGTTTGATAGCAGCCATACAACAAGGTTTAGGCATTACTGCGCTAGCACGTTCCAGTTTGCCCAGTGCATTACAGGAAATTCGCCATAAGTCGTTACCTCAGCTGGGCAAGATAAAAATATGCCTATTCAACCTCGACACCCAACACCCGCAAATTAGTCGCGCCCTAGCCGATTTCATCATGGCCAGGTTGAAGTCTTAACCCAAGCCCTCCCATGGCTGTAGGCGGTGGCTTTAGCCCCGCGCAGTCATAGGTGAGAGGTTATCAATATTCCATGGCCTAAAGGCCATGCTACAAGCCCCGCACAAACCTCGGTGGAAGATTATCCATCTCCCAAGAACCTGTAGGCGGGTGCTTTAGCCCCGCGCAAAAACCGAAAAACCCCAACGGGCTAAAGCCCGTCCTACAAACATGGCCTAAAGGCCATGCTACAAGGCCCGCGCAAAAATCGGTGGCAGGTTATCAATATCCCAACAACCTGTAGGCGGGTGCTTTAGCCCCGCGGAAAAACCGATGAAAGGTAACCATCTCCCATGGCCTAAAGACCATGCTACAAGCACCACACAAACCTCGGTGGGAGGTTATCCATCTCCCAAGAACCTGTAGGTGGGTGCTTTAGCCCCGCGCAAAAACCGAGAAACACCAACGGGCTGAAGCCCGTCCTATGAGCGTAATGCACCGCGACCTGGCCTCACAAAAAACTAACATTTTAGTTATAAAAAATTTACTCTTATAATTGACACTGATAACCTTAACTAAAAGTAAATTAGATTAAATTCAAGGAAGAACATGAAGTACAACGTCTTTTGCTTAGCAGTTGTGGTTTTATTTTTGACTAGCTGCGTCAACAAAGTCTCATCGATTAAACAAGACATAGATCTCAAGCTTGAAGCCGACATGGGTTATTTACTCATGGGGGTAGACTCTAATGTGTCAATGAAAGACGTTGATATAGTTGGACAAAGCAACATCCGTTTAAGCAGTGAAGATTTACGTCCTGGTACTCAATACATATTGATTGATTTACAGGCTGGTGATTATCAGTTTGAGAGCATTAAATTAAATTCAATCTTTGAAGTGGAGTTAGTTGAGGGCTATTGGAACTTTAACGTGCGTCCCAGTGGGATAAGTTATATTGGCCATTTAGATGTCAAAGCCGATACGTTTTTTTTACACCAATTCACCCGTACCAACGTTGAGCTGACTAACCGTTCATCTGAAGCTTTGCAGTTTATGGAAACTGAATTTCCAAACATTCTAAGTAAACGAACTATGTATTATGAGGGGCCAGGAAAAGATCCTTTCTTGCGTTTTATGCAAGAGGAGAACATCAATGAATAAATTTTTGCTGTTAATTGTATTTTGCAGTTTATTAATTACAAACCAATCACTACTTGCTGTTCCCATTCCTGCTGAGAAACTATTCAACGAACCAGCAGTAAAGCTGCCTGACTTATCACCTGACGGTCAATACGCCTCTTTTCTGGCTAATCATTCTGGTACCAGTTATTTATCTTTATTAGATTTGGAAACCAAAGAGTTAGAAGGAATATTAATTCTTGATAATGACCAAACCCTTACCGACTATAATTGGCTAGATGCGAACACATTACTTGTTAGCGTCATTATTAATGGCCAAAACCGTTTGGTTGTCACCTATAGAGAGGCCAACTCTAACAACGGCAAATGGCAAAACGTTCTATTAGATCAAAGAGGCTATTTAGTTAGCCGGTTACCAGACGATAATTCGAAAATACTCATTGCGGTTCAGACTTATAATTCAAACACCTACTCCGAGTTATACAAACTACCAATTCAAGGTTTAATTCAAGGTGATTTTGATGCAAAACATCTAATCTCTGGTTTACCTCCAGAACAACGTTATTTTGCGTATGACAGTCAAATTGACCGTCTAATTTTAATGGGTGTGGATACAGATTCAGAAAACCTTTTAATTGCTATACGAACCTTAGAGAAACCTCAGTTATTACGCTCATTTAATATCGATGTAGAAAATATTGATTTTCTTCCCGTTGGTTTCCTATCTGAAACTACACTGGCCGTTTTGAGTAACAAAGATTCCAATACTCAATCACTTTTTGAATTTGATTTAATCACTCAATCCTTTGGAAAGCAGTTATATAGTCATAATAAATATGACTTGGTTAGAGCAGATGTATCACCTTTTAGCGGTGAAGTGAATTCCGTTAGCTTTAATGATCATGGTCGACTTAGGACTGAATACTTTAATCAGCAAGATGCCAACAACTCAGTCATTCTGCGTCAACAGTTTCCTGATAATCAATATATAACAGCGGCTAAAAACGACGTTACTGGCCAAAGTATTTTGTTTATCTTCGACTCAGATAAACCAGGTAGCTATTACTTATTTGATCATAAGGCCCAAAAAGCGGAATTATTGTTAGCGACATTCCCAGCACTTGAACAATACGACACCGTCAAAAATCAATTATTAAACGTCACCAGTGAAGATGGTACTGAAATAGAAGCCTTTCTTACTTTGGCTAAAAAGCCAAACCTGAAAACATTATTAGTTATGCCCCACGGCGGCCCTGTAGGTGTGCGTGAAGTCGATGCATTCTCCCCAGAGGTTCAATATTTTGTGAGTCGCGGGTTTTCAGTATTAAGAGTAAATTTTCGAGGCTCTTCAGGGTATGGTAAAGAGTTTTTGGAAGCTGGTGTTGGCGAACTAGGCAAATTGATAGAAACCGACATTACTGTAGCCGTCGATAAAGTATTAAAAGAAAATGATTTTGAACATACCTGTGCAATGGGCAGCAGCTATGGCGGCTACTCCTCGGTGATATTAGCCATGAATCAACCTGACCGATATGAGTGTGTTGTTGGTGCTTTTGGTGTGTATGATTTGCCTCTGTTATTCAATTCAAGCAATTGGGCAGTGTTAGAAGAAGAACAAATTCGCTGGGAAAATGTAGTTGGTGAACAAAGCGATGAATTGCTAGACGTTTCTCCTGTTTATATGGCTGAGAAACTCAAGGCGCCAACCCTGTTAATTGGTGGAGTGCAAGACAAAATAGCCTCTGTAGAACAGACGCGGCGAATGGAATATGTATTACGACGTTTAAATAAGCCAGTACAGTCTCTGTATTATAAAAACGAAGGGCATGGACATTCAAAATGGAATGGCGACTGGCACCAAAGCACCTTAACCTATCAATTTCTTATTGAGCAGCTAGGCTTATCGCCGTTGCAAAAAGAGCAAATTTTATCGACGGATTTAAGCAAGATAAGTGAAGAATACTACTGGGTAGGTTTAAATTATGATTCGACTAAAAATGTAAACATAAACCGCAAGTTAGCCCACAAGTTCTACTTAATAGCGGCAAGCTTAGGCCATGTAGAGGCGTTATACCAACTAGGTAGAGATTTAGAAAATGGTGAAGGCGCGCCCGCTGACTTTCAAAAAGCATTGGCTTATTACCAACAAGCATCTGAAGAAGGTAGTGCTTATGCCAGCTATCATTTAGGTACATTATATAGTGATGGGAAGCTTGTTCCCAAAGACCCTTTAAAAGCATTTGAGTATTATAATTTAGCCAAATCATTAAAGTTTAATGCCACCGTTAATGTGAAATTGGCTAAGGCTTATTGCTTAGGTGAAGGTGTAACTCAAAATACCAATAGCTGCATAGAATTGTTGGATTTAAATCAACAGGTCAATGATAAGTCGCCCAATCTGGTCAATAATTTCAGTTATGCCTTTCGAGAACTTGAATTGGCTAAGTTACTTTTATCAGAACAAATCTCTCTAGAAACCCGCACGCAAATAAAGTTGGCGATCCAACGTTGGTACGAATTAGATACCTTAGCTGTAGAAGTAGATATGGACGAATACGGTAAAATTGGTCAATCTGCAACAGGCATATCCTACGATAGTAGCAGTAATATCGAGTTTTCAGAAAATAACATCATTGGCGTGCTTTTAGATGTCGATATTGATGGAAGCTATAAAAATAGAACCGCTAAAACGGGCTTAGTCGCACATTGGAAAATAAACACAAGCAATGAAGCTGATGAAATCGATGATAAAAAATTCAGCTATTTACTTATTGGTACAAAATACAAATATTGGTACACACGACTGGGTTTGTCAGAGATCCCGGAAAGTGCAATATCTGCCGAATTACAAGTATTTGATTTAGATCGAAACCTGAAGTTTAGCCATACATTTAATCTGATACCAGAGTAAGTAAAACAGTCCAGGTCTTTTTTAGGCGGGGCATTGGCCCCGCGAAAACCTCGGTGGGAGGTTATCCATATCACAATAACCTGTAGGCGGTGGCTTTAGCCCCGCGCGAAAAATTGAGAAACAACAACGGGCTAAAGCCCGTCCTACAAACATGGCCTAAAGGCCATGCTACAAGCCCCGTGGAAATATCGAAAAACCCCAACGGGCTAAAGCCCGTCCTACAAACATGGCCTAAAGGCCATGCTATAAGGCCCGTGCAAAAATCGAAAACCCCAACGGGCTGAAGCCCGTCCTACAATTTGCTACTCGACTTAAATATGTACAAACTGGGATTTTATCGGCAAACTTGTAGTGACAATTCTAAAAACAAAAAATCAAAGCAGTAAAACGGACTTATTCTATGAACACTAATCAACATACAAAAACTTATGCAGACTTTCTCAAAAATACATTTTTCATTGTTTTATTAAGTGTATTTTCAACCCTGAGCAACGCTCAACAAATGGGGGGAAGCAATACAGATTCTGTGTTTGCTGAAGCATCTGCACAAACCGCTATTGCCTTCGCCGAAGCCCTGAACAACCATGATATCGATAGCTTAGGAGAGAAGACCGACACAGCTAGTTTAGGTCGGATTGTTGGCAGTGCATTGTTTTCTAAACAACGTGATATCAATGACTTTGTAAGGGGGTTTTCCTCTGAAGGCACGCGCAAAACGTTAATTAACAATTTGTTTGTACAATTTTTTAATGAAGAATCAAACTCCAGCTTTATACGTATGCTTGATGAACAAGGGGCTCTAAGGCCACTTATTCGCATCGATTACTCGTCTGGTGGACACGAATACCTCATTTTATTTTTGAACGAAGATCAAAAAATATATGATTTCCATATTGCCAGCAAAGGCGGGCAATTTAGTGACTCCTTAACCCAAGCCACAGCGTTGATGATATCGACTGATGATTCGTTCTTTGGCAAAGTCTTTGGTAAAGAGAAAATTAACAAAGATATTGTGACTAAATTTCAGCAAATTGGCAGACTGCGCCAAACAGGGCAAATTGAACAAGCTTATAGACTGCTCCAAGGCATGCCCGAAGAGATGAAGAAACAACGGGTGATAATTGATACCGGTATTAGCCTTGCACAGAATATCAGTGATGCGGAATACCTAAAGCAACTTGGCATGCTCGATAAATATTTTGGTCATTTGCCATCCACTCAATTTATGCTGATCGATTATTACGTAATGACCGAAGATAACGTCAAAACCCAGCAGGCTATGGAGAATGTAATTAAACGGTTTGGAATGGATGGAGCCCTCGGCGAGCTAAGTGCAAACTTATATTACAATGTTGGAGAAATGAACGAAGCGTTAAAATACGCCTACTTAGGTGTGAATGCTGAACCTAGTTTTGAACCACCCTATTGGACTTTGCTGACTATTTATAACGAACAACAAAACTATCAAGGTGTTGCCGATACGTTAGATCTCATTAGTGAGCGATTGTATTACGAGTTTACCCCTGAAAGTTTAGGTTCTGAACCTGCATTTGCTGGTTTCTTAGCATCAGATGAATACAATTTGTGGTTACAAAATTAATTAACTGATCAAAAAGTGATAACTTCAATGCACTAAAATTATGAACCTGAGTTGGCATGTACCTTTGCCAGCTTAGGTAAATTTCCATCCATACCAACAGCATGTTTAATCAAATCATTTTTTAACGGCGACAAATGATTCGTTGCACTCAAACCGATATCTCTTATCAATTTTTTGACTGGATTTGCACCATTAAAAAGTCGTTTGAAACTCTCCATTACGGCTATCATTTGTAACGCTTCTGATTTACGCCAACGTTCAAAAGCGCGCAGGTTTTTAGTCAAACCGATGTCTTTGTTTTGCTCATGTAATTCAATAATAACTTCGGCCAATGCCGCTGCATCGGCAATCCCTAAATTCGCGCCCTGCCCTGCCAATGGGTGAATGGTATGAGCGGCATCGCCAATTAAAACAATGCGATCACTTACCCACTGACGGCAATAACGCATTTTTAACGGATAACTTGCACGTGGGCTAAGCAACTTAATCTGCCCTAAGCGCAAGTCACTTTGGGCACTCAATGCATGATTAAAGGCGTTTTCATCCAAGTTTAACAGCGACTCAGCCTTCTCTACTCGCTGAGACCAAACAATTGAACAAAGGTTTTTTTCGTACAATGGCAACAAAGCAAGGGGACCATCAGGTGTAAACACCTGTCGTGCTACGTTATCATGAGGTAACTCGGTTTCAATAGTGGCAACTATTGCAATTTGGTCGTAATCCCAAAAGGTGAGCGGCAAGTTTGCCACTTTACGGACTAAGGAGTTTGCGCCATCAGCCCCCACCACAAGCTTGCTACTTAAATGACTGCCATTTTCTAAACTAATGAAGCTTTCTGACTGACCTATGGAAATATTGGCTATTTTAGCACTGTCGGCTATTTCCACATTAGACACTTGATTTAATTGCTGCAACAGCCCTAAGCGAATGGCTTGATTCTCAATAATAGTGCCTAAGTGTGCTTGATGAATATCTGCTGCCGAGAAATTAATCTTGGCAAAGCTATCCTGCTCCCACACATGCATATGTTGATAAGGCTGCAATCGTTGATTATAGATGCCTTGCCACGCTCCTAAATTGCTAAAAACGTTCTGACTAGCAAGGTTAATAGCGCTAACCCGTAATTCTGGCTCTTCGCTAAGGGGCTTGTCTGCTGGTTCTGAATCTATAATCACTACCCGTAAGTCGGTGTTTTGTAATGCCAGGGCGGCGGTTAATCCAATAATGCCCGCTCCGATAATTGCCACATCATAATTTTGCATGGGATTTTCCTGATGTTCCGTGAAAGCCCATGGCGTGGTGAGCTAAAATTTGTTTTAACCTAGGATGACTGTCTAATATGCCGAGGGCCAAATTGCGACCTAACACGAGGGGCGGATAACGATTAGAAAAAGTATGAACCAATAAATCTGTTGCGCCAATTAAACGTGCTTGGTCACTCTTACGATTCTGCTGGTAACACTGTAACCCAGAATAACTGCCTATATCCGAGGTTTTTTCAGATGACTGGTTCGACAGTATAATTTGCACGAGCTCATACACGTCTCTTAATCCCAAGTTCAACCCCTGACCGGCAATGGGATGTAATGTCTGACAGGCATTACCTAGTAGCGCGGTGCGATGTTGAATATGCTGTAATGCTCTACTTTGCACCAAAGGAAAAGCACTACGATTTCCCACTGCTTTTATTTTTCCTAGGCGATAGCCAAACTCATCTTGTAAACGTGCGATAAATTCCTTATCGCTCAACGCCAATACAGACTCACATTGGCTACGAGATAAAGTCCAAACCAATGAACTTCGATAAGAATCAGGATGCTGTGATGCAGGCTTTAGTGGTAACAAAGCTAATGGCCCATCAGGAGTGAACCGTTCAAATGCGGTATTGTTATGATCGTCAAATAGCGCCACATTCGCCACTATGGCAGATTGCTGATAATCTTTTAGTTGGATATCGATGCCTGATTTTTCGCGGGTTGGAGAATTTCCCCCCTCAGCAATTGCCAGCAACGAGGCTTTTAATCGTTGTTTATCACCTAATACCAGTTCCACATAATCCGCCGATTTATGCAATTGCTCTATGCTTTGCCCGTAATAAAAGGTGACTTGTTGCGCATAAGCTTGTATTTCATTTTGTAATAACTCAACCAACACCGGCAGTTCAATCACTTGCCCTAACGCATCGAGATGGTAATCTTGTGCATGCAAAGAGCTTCTGCCCAAATGCCCTTTATCTGACACGTGGATGTGAGATATAGGACAGCCAAATTTAGACAACGACGTCAAACCTAACTCACTGAGTATCTGGGTAGACTGGGCGGAAAGTGCTACGCTGCGCAAATCCAGAAAGCTATCATTGTTAGAAGTGCAATCATCAGCGTTTGAGTTAGTAGACTTAGGGGAGTACTCACTCTTATTTTGCGGTTCTGGGCGTTCATTTGCTTCTATGACAGCAACGTTTAACTGGCTTTGCTGCGCAATGGCTAAGGCTAAAGTCAGACCGACAGCCCCGCCACCAGCGATCACCAGATCAAATGATTTTTCAGCCTTATTCATTATTGCTATTTCGCCATCAAATTTTCTATTTCTGCAATGGTTTTAGGAACCTTACCAGTTAGCACTTTATGACCGTCGTCAGTGATCACTATATTATCTTCAATACGGATACCGATGCCTTTCCATTTAGGATCAACTTCAGCCGATGCAGACACATATAAACCTGGTTCAACCGTCAACACCATTCCAGGTGCAAACTCTCGATCTGTGCCATCAATTTTATAATTGCCCACATCATGAACATCTAAACCTAGCCAATGACCAAGTCCGTGCATGAAAAATTGGCGATAATGCTGTTGCTCAATATTGTCCTGTAACTCTCCACTCAACAAGCCCAAATCAAGCAAGCCAGTGGTAAGCACTTCTATGGCTTTGTCAGAAGCGGCTTTAAAAGTGCAGCCAGGTTTAAACAACTCAAATGAAGCTAACTGTGCATCTAACACTAATTGATATAAAGCTTTTTGCGGCTCCGTAAAGTGCCCATTTACTGGGAATGTGCGGGTAATATCGGCGGCATAGCCCTGTAATTCAGCACCCGCATCGATAAGTACGAGTTTATTATCTTCAAGCTCACAATTGTTTTCGGTGTAATGCAGTATGCAGGCATTATCACCACTACCGACAATAGTAGAATAGGCAGGCGATTTAGCTCGGTGCATTGCAAAATGGTGATGAATGGTTGCTTCCAAATGGAACTCGTTTTTTCCCACTTCGCTGAATTGCATTGCGGCAATGTGCGCGTCCGCTGATATGTCAGCAGCTTGGGCCATAATTGAAAGTTCGAAATCAGATTTAAACAAGCGCATTTCATGCAACAAAGTGCGAATATCGAATTCACAGTTAGGCGCAATTTGTGATTGTTTGGGTGCATTTCGCAGCTTGCTTAGCACTTCATCAATTAACACATCACTAGGCCCATGATGCCCACGGGCAAAATATAAATTGTCATGGCCATTGATATAACTCACCAAGCCCACTTCAATATCATCAATTGGGTGGGCAATATCCACCTCATAATCCGCAGGTGCAGCATCCACGCCTATACGTCTGCCTTGCCAAATTTCTGCCAATTCATCCTTAGGTAAACAAAACAAAGCGCTGAATACATCCCCCATCAAAGGGCTGTTGCTAATCACTAAATACCCATCAGGCTCGGGAAAACCAGACAAATAATGAAAGTCGCTATCTTGACGAAACGGGAATTCGGTATCGTTACTACGGGTGACCAAGTTGGCAGCAGGCACAATAGCAATGCTGTTTGGTAACATTTTGTCGCGTAAAATTTGTCGGCGTTTAGCGCATTCTTTGATTAATTCTGATGACATTAATGTACCGTCTTAGGTTCAGTTTGTGCTTGATCAGCTGAGTGACCCAGTTCATTGAAACATAACATGCAAGACACTCGCACATATTCAATCACTTCGAACAAGGCCTTTTCGGCTTCCTCGTCTTCTGGCATGGTGTCGTCCATACGAGAAATTTCATAGAAATCTTCCAGCGCTTCTTTCACATCAGCGGAACAGGCGGTTAAGTCCGCTTGGTGAAAACCAAAGCCCAACATAAACCCTTGAATCCAGTTAATTAAGGCTTTGCCTCTTTCATTAATCGGCGCAGAATCATCGGGCATGCACAGGGTTAAGGTGAAATCGGTTTCTAACAATTGTTGACAGGTATCATTATAAAGTGCGGTTAACTGCTCTTGCACCTCATTAGGTAGGTTGTCACCTTGATTGATTGAATCATTTAATGCAGCTGACCAGTCTTGGCTCTCTAATGCCATGCCACCGGCTAACATACCGCAAAAAATGCCATGGACTTCTGATGCATCAGCCAGAATGTTGTGCTGTTCTAACAAGGTAGACAACTCTTCATATTTTAAATGCGATGGATTCAATTCAGTTTCCTTTATTTTCATTCATACCAATCCCAATGAAAGAACCGGTACAAGATAGGGTTAGCAGATCGTATCACTACCAAAGCAGCCTGCCTAGAGCATGACGAGGCTTAACTAACACTTTAGGAGATTGATGTTAACCGATTGGGTGTCAAATACGGCAAAATAGTCCAGTTTCTAAGCAACTAAAAATGAATTGCCAGTTTTCGATTTTATTTTGGCGTCGCTATGCTAAAATTCGGATCTCTCCTGGGGTGTTTGCCAGTTCAGTTTTGTCCCTGGCCGATGCTAATTAACCTGGAAATTGATTCCACTACTATTGTGCAAGCTTGGCTAGTATCAAGACGCCTACGGTAGTGATGATGTTTCCGCCCTGAACTTTCGGTTCACGGGCCCACACCGAACAGCGGCATTTTGGGAGATTCTAATTTCACAAGGCGATGTGTCAATTAATTTGACACATCGCTTTTTCTTTTCCCCGCCAAAAATCTTAACCAACTGATTTTTATGAAAATAAATCTTTTCGGTTCATAAATTGCAAGTTAATATAATTCAGTATAATACTGTTGATTGGATCAAACAGACGCTTTAAATAAGAATAAAATGAAACTGTACTTTACACACTAGTAAACCATTCAAGTACAGCGGGCATATACAATGGAGCAAGCCTGAAGAATAACCAAAGCAGCAATTAGTGGTGGAAACAACACCCTTTTGTCGTCACTGAACATTTAAAATTAACTTTATAAAGATATCAATTAGATGAAACTGCCCTCAACAGAACAACAGGCAATCTATGATGCTTGCCCTGAATTTTTTGATGATTTAGATACCCAAATTGAATGGAAATGGGATGCTCATTTTGGCTGCCTTCTTGCTGAGTTTTCAGTGGATCATGCCCAACATGTTTATGCTATCGCTAAAAAACACTTTCCTCATAGTTGGAACAAAAAACAGTTAAAAAAAGCCAATCCATATCTCAGACACCGTGCAGGCTTCTTTAGTATTTTGGAGAAGAAGCAAGAACTGTTAAGCAAAGATGCCAATGGTGAGCATGAGGTCATGTTATCTTGGTGGCCTTGGGGACATGGGGCTACCGTGTCAGTGCGAGTGTTTGAGGTAAACAAACAACCTTATGAAAAGCCACAAGGATTTTTTGATAAATTATCAGCTATGTTTACGCGATAACCTATTAACCTATGGGTTGAAAAATGGCATCTCAGTTTGAGATAAATTAAAAAATGTAGCTTTCAATAAAAAAGTTGACCAAATGGTCAGGTTAAACTGTTCTTTTTAGCGTAAACTTGTGGTACAAACTCACTTCTTTGTTAATTCTTCGTGTTAAATTGGAATTTTTATGGCTGTTATTAATTTTGGGTCAATCAATATTGATCATGTTTATCAGGTCGATCATTTTGTTCAACCGGGTGAAACCTTATCCTCAACGGATTACCAACAATTATTGGGAGGAAAAGGAGCAAACCAGTCAATCGCACTAGCTAAAGCAGGTTCCGATGTTCGGCATGTAGGTAAAATTAATGAACATGATGCCCACTTTAAACAAGCAATGATTAAAGCAGGTGTTGATTGTAAATATGTGCAATGCACAGACTCGCCAACAGGTCACGCCATTATCCAGGTAGCATCTTCGGGAGAAAACGCCATAGTATTATTTGGTGGCGCAAATTTAGAAATAGATAATAAAGATGTGCTCCGAGCTTTAGATGATGCCGATGAATCTGCTTGGGTACTTACCCAAAATGAAACAAGCTCCATTGACATTGTATTTCAAGAAGCTAAAAAGTTGGGTTTAAAAGTCGCTTTTAACCCTGCACCGATGACAGATTCGGTGAAGCAGTTGCCCAGCGACTGTATTGACCTGTTAATTGTGAATGAAGTCGAAGCAGCTGAAATAGCAGGTGTTAGCGATATTGATCAAATAGAATCATATTTCCGCGAGCAATGGTCACATGCAGAAGTGTTGATAACTTTAGGCAAACAAGGTGTGCGTTTTGTATTAGCCGAAGAAACCATTGATGTGCCTGCATTCTTAGTTGATACAGTAGATACTACAGCGGCAGGCGATACCTTTATCGGCTACTTTTTAGCTGCCTATAGCCGTCGCAATAAACCCAAAGAAGCGTTAGTGCGGGCGTGTGCTGCTTCAGCAATCGCGGTGACTCGTAATGGCGCAGCCCAATCTATTCCAAGTACTGAAGAAGTAGATCTTTTCCTCAGTCAAAATCAAGCTTAACTACAACTTATCATTAAAGAGAACGATTATATGGCTCATAAAATAATTCTCGATACCGATCCAGGTATTGATGACGCAATGGCAATCTTTTTTGCCTTCCAATCACCTGATATCGAGGTATTAGGATTGACCACGGTTTACGGTAACGTACCTGTGACTATGTCGGCTCAAAATGCATTGACCTTGTGTGAATTAGCCGACCAAGATATTCCAGTCACCAAAGGTGTAGGCATGCCGTGGGTTGGCCCTGAGTCAGGATATGCGCACTTTGTGCACGGTGATGATGGTTTTGGCAATATAGATTTCCCTGCCTCAAAACGTGAACTCGACCCGCGTAGTTCAGCTCAATATATTGTAGACATGGCCCGTCAACATCCAGGTGAAATCACCTTAGTTGCCATTGGCCCATTAGGTAACTTAGCCTTAGCACTGCGTTTAGAGCCGGAATTACCTAACTTGGTAAAAGGTGTCGTTATTATGGGTGGAGCCGCCTTTGTAAAAGGTAATGTGACGCCTGTTGCTGAAGCTAATATATGGAATGATGCCCATGCTGCTGAAATCGTTTTTGCGGCCCCTTGGGATCTTAAAATGTTTGGCTTGGACGTCACCAATGATGTTCCATTCACTTTAGATTTCCTTGATGAACTCGAAACTAAAAACCCTAAATTAGGTGGTTTTGTTAAAAAGTCTTCGCAGTTTTATGTGGATTTTTATTCACAAGATAGAGATGACCGCGTTTGTTTCTTCCATGATGCCATGCCGCTTGCCTATTTGGTGGACCCCAGTTTGTTTGAATTTACCCGTGGCCACGCCAGAGTATCTACGGATCCATTAAACAAAGGACAAACAACAGTTGCACCTGAGGGCAGCACCCCTAGCCCCTTATGGTTAGAAGCGCAACAAATCGATGCAGCAACCAAAGTTGATCATGATCGACTGCGTAAACTGTACATTGATACTTATTCTTATTAATCTACGCCTTACAAAGCCTTAATAAGAAGCTTTTTGTCGAAGATGGTGATTAACATTACCATCTTCGATAATTAATAAGGTGATTGATTTATTTACTGCACAGTGGAATTGGTCCGCGTTAACTTATGTTTGTCAAAGGTGCCTCGACATTGTTAGAAAGCAAAACTCAGTTACGCAAAAAGTTTCGATTATTACGACGTAATCTCAGTCCTGAACAACAAAACCAAGCCAGCCACCAAGCTTTACAAACGGTAATCAAAAACAAGCTATTAGATCACGCTGAGCACATCGCGCTTTATCTTAATCAAGACGGTGAGTTGTCATGTGAAGATATCATCCAATGGTGTTGGAAAAATGGCAAAAAAACCTACCTACCAGTATTAGATCCGAATCGTGAAAACTATTTAGTATTTGTCGAATATGCTGCAGATACTAAGATGCAAAAGAATCGATTTAATATTCCAGAACCTATAATGACGATGTCAAACGTTAAGACCCTGTCGCAACTCGACAGTATATTTTTACCTTTAGTTGCTTTTGATGAAACTGGAAATCGATTAGGCATGGGAGGCGGTTTTTATGACAGAACCCTTGCACAGCTCACCTTTACTTTACAACCGCAACTTTTAGGTTACGCCCACGACTGTCAGCAAGCAACGAGCCTGACCACTGAGAGTTGGGATATTCCAGTCCATAAAATAATCACCCCCAGTCGAGTTATTTCCATCTAAGCACAGCCAATTCCAGTCCCCCCTTACCTCAGTGTTGCTAGCCGTGCGGGAACTAAGTGCGTTATACTCTGCGCAAATTTATAAAATGTGATTAACATTGCCATTTAAAGGATCCCCCATGACGCAAGATGAAAAGAAACGCGCCGCTGGCGAAGCTGCAGTTAAATTTGTTACGGACGACAGTATTATTGGTGTGGGCACAGGCTCGACAGTTCACTATTTTATAAGTGCACTAGAAAGTGTGAAACATAAAATTAAAGGGGCCGTTTCCAGCTCTGATGATTCAACAGCAAAGTTAAAAGCAATGGGCATTGAAGTATTTGACCTCAACTCAGTGGGCAGCTTTGATATTTATGTGGATGGTGCAGATGAAATAACGAAATATAAACATATGATTAAAGGTGGCGGTGCTGCTCTAACCAGAGAGAAAATCGTTGCCGCCGTTGCCAAGAAATTTGTGTGTATTATAGACGATAGTAAACAAGTTCCTGTTTTAGGTGCTTTTCCACTACCTGTTGAAGTTATTCCAATGGCGCGTTCATTTGTAGCCCGGGAATTAGTAAAATTAGGTGGCGACCCTGAATATCGTCAAGGTGTCACCACTGATAATGGCAACGTGATCCTAGATGTTCACAACCTCTCAATCCTCAACCCTGTGGAATTGGAACAACAGATCAATCAAATTCCTGGCGTAGTAACAAATGGTCTGTTCGCCATGCGTGCCGCAGATATTGTATTAGTCGCCACAGACTCTGAAGTAATTGAGATTGAATAGACGAAATTAATATAACAGGCTCTTTCTTATTTGAAAAAGTTCTGGTATTTTTCACTTTCAAATAGACGTCCAGATGTCTCTCAAATCTGACGTCTTTCACTAATTATGTACGGGAACATTAATGAGCAAAGTATCACTGCCCAAAGAAAAAATTAAGATATTGTTGCTTGAGGGTTTACACCAAAGTTCAGTGGAAACTCTTGAAGCCAATGGCTATACCAATATTGAATACATCAAGACGTCTTTATCCGAAGAAAAGCTAATTGAAAAGATTGCTGATGTTCACTTTATTGGAATTCGTTCTCGTACGCAGTTATCTGCAAATGTAATAGACGCGGCTAAAAAACTTGTTGCTGTTGGTTGCTTCTGCATTGGTACCAATCAAGTTGATCTTAAAGCCACACAAAAACGCGGCATTCCAGTGTTCAACGCCCCTTTCTCTAATACGCGTTCAGTAGCTGAATTAGCCCTTGGACAAATTATTTTATTACTTCGTGGCGTGCCAAGTAAAAATGCTAAAGCACATCGCGGCGAATGGGAAAAAAGTGCCGTAGGTTCTTACGAAGCGCGTGGCAAAACCTTAGGCATTATTGGTTATGGTCACATTGGTACGCAACTGAGTATATTGGCAGAGCATTTAGGTATGCGTGTTCAGTTTTATGATATTGAAGACAAATTGGTGCTGGGTAACTCCACACAGGTTAAAACCTTAAAAGAATTGTTGAATACATCTGATGTAGTTTCGTTGCATGTGCCAGAAACCGCACAAACTCAAAACATGATTGGCAAAAAAGAGTTAGCGATGATGAAAGACGGTGCAATCTTAATGAATGCCGCCAGAGGAACCGTTATCGAAATTGATGCACTAGCTGAAGCAATGGAATCTGGTAAATTGAACGGCGCAGCAATTGACGTATTCCCAGTTGAACCAAAATCAAATGACGAAGAATTTGTTTCGCCCCTTAGAAAGTTTGATAATGTCATTCTGACCCCGCACGTAGGCGGAAGTACCCAAGAAGCCCAACAAAATATTGGCTTCGAGGTTGCTGGGAAACTGGTTAAATACAGTGATAATGGCTCTACGCTTTCTGCGGTTAACTTCCCTGAAGTATCGTTACCAGAACATACTGATCGTTCACGATTGTTGCATATCCACGTTAATGCGCCTGGTGTCTTAACCCAGATTAACCAAGCGTTTGCAGCTCATAACATCAACATTGCAGCACAATATCTACAAACTAACGAAAATATTGGTTACGTGGTAATTGACGTTGAAACAGATGATGCAAAAGAAGCGTTCGAGCAACTGACTAAAATTGACGGTACAATTAAAACTCGTATTTTGCACTAAGTAAGTCGCCCTTTCCCATTATCATTATGGGGATTCTGGTTTGGGTCAAGAACAGTCTCTTGGCCCATTTCAAAGCTAAAGTCCCACCCTAAGCCCTGTGCATCTCCAACCTGATCTATATTTAATCAAATGTCTTATTAAACTAAGCTTGAAACAAATTACCCCCATGACAGTGGGTAAAAAATCAATCTATTATTTAAAATGTAACCTTGTGAATTAAAGGGTATATTAAACAGAAATTTATTAATCAAAAAGTCGTTCTACTGCTTAAGTTGTTAAGATTAATGGGAATTGGGAATGAAATGTATATATAAGATATTTTGGTTTAGTTCAGCGTTTATTTGTTTTAACGCTTTGGCAATACCAGTTACCGTTGATGTTTTTAGCAATACAGATAAACCTGTTTTTCAGACGGTGGTTTATTTAGAGCCTGAAGGTGACGTAGAGATCACTCAAGAGCATCAAGACATTGCGGTCATGGATCAAGTCGATCGCCAATTTATGCCACATATTTTACCTGTGCAAAAAGGTAATAAAGTGGTTTTCCCAAATTCTGATTCCATTAAACATCATGTCTATTCATTTTCTCCAGCCAAGCAATTTGAGCTGAAGTTGTATAAGGATTCCGACGCTGCCCCCTTACCATTTGAAAATCAAGGTGAAGTGGAGTTAGGCTGCAACGTACATGACTGGATGCTTGCCTATATTTGGGTAGTAGACACACCCTTTTTTGCTAAAACTGACCAGTCAGGTAAAGTCACAATTGACGTGCCTAAAGGCCATTACAGTGTAAAAATTTGGCATCCTAGAATTCAAGATGACTTAGACGCATTAACTCAAAAAGTGAGCATTGAAGCCCCCACCAGCATGAGCTTTAAATTACAGGAAAAGCTTTTGCAAGACCTCAGCTTTTATGAGCAACGAGCAGATAAACTAACCGACTACTAATGCCCTAGTAGCATTGCAACCTGGAATATTACTTTTGATAGTTAAGCATAACTTTAATTATAAAACCTTAATTGCCATTCTAATGTTTATTCTGTTGTTCAGTTTGAATTTGTTGACTCCTGCTGCTGCAAATCAAGTTGGCGGTATTGTGCAGGTGTACATTGCTGACACCGACAGTTGGCAGTCTTACCAAAACAACGGAACAGGCATCCTCCGTCACGATGACGATACTGTGGGTATACAGCAAGCTCTGTTGCACACAAACATCGACTTAGCTTCGAATGTCAGTCTAAATGCTGTTGCTCACTATTATCCCGACGGTGAACAGCAAGTGGGCTTTTCACAACTATCCTTGCAATATAAACCCTTGAGCCCAAATAAGATTAAATTTAAGGCTAGAGGAGGGTTCTTTTATCCACGTTTATCGTTGGAAAATGTTGATGATGGTTGGCTTTCTCCTTACACCTATACCCAATCTGCAATCAATAGCTGGGTGGGTGAAGAGATGCGTACACTGGGCCTAGAATTTTCAATTTATAGTCCAGGCAGAGCCAGAAGAAGCCCTTGGTCATGGGAAATGATTGGCGCGGCGTTTAAGGGCAATGATCCCCTAGGTACATTAATCAGTTGGCGCGGGTTTGCCATGCATGATCGACAGTCTCTGAACAACGACAGAGTTAACTTTGCCCCCTACCCCACAGTCATTGATACTGACTTTATATGGCACCCAGACTACGTTGAACCCTTTCATGAGCTTGACCGACGATGGGGGTTTTATACTGGTTTACACCTCAGTTATTTTAACCAATCAAGCTTTCGTTATTATTACTATGACAACCAAGCTGACCCTTTAACGGTAAATAGCCAACGACTTTATGGTTGGCGAACTAAATTCCACTCTTTGTCTTTCCAACATAAATTAAATAGCAACACCCGCTTGATTAGTCAGCTTATGACAGGCAGCACTGTGATGGGAGTAAAGTTTGTGTATGTGGATTTTGATGCCTGGTATCTAATGCTCAGCCATCAGGTATCGCAACACCGTATCAGCCTGCGTTACGACAGATTTATGGTAATTGAAGATGATGTATTTCCTACTGACATGAATAATAGTGATGGTTATGGACTGACGTTAGCTTGGCGCTATGATCTTGATGACAACTGGCAATTAGGCATAGAACAACACTTCAATAAAAATACCGCGCAAAATAGAGCCCAGCTAGATCTGCCAATAGATGCTAATCAGCAACAAACCTTATTAGTGGCACAATTTCGCTGGTAGTGTTCTCTTAGAAATAAAAAAGCCGGCATAACAGCCGGCTTTAAACAAACAAATAAGTGTGGTTTAGAAGAAAGTGTAAACCAAAGTTACTGCCGTTTGTGTATCAAGCTTTTCAGTATCATCGCTTGCACCAGAGTTATGATCCAAAGTCACACTAAATTTCATTGATAATGAACCATTAATTGCTGCAGACAATGACGTCACAGATTTAGATTTTGTGTTGTCTTCACCGACTTCAGTTGATAGCAATTGTTTAAAGGTTGCTGTATCAGAAATTTTCCACTGATAATCTAACGCACCACGGACAATTAACCCTTTCTCAGTTTCACCTGGTACAAGAAGTCCAGCGTCATCATAAGTGTCTGCAGTTTTATTATAAGAATAACCAGGACCGACACTGTATTCAAATGACGAGGTTTCGTCTGCCCACAGCTTTTGGTTCCAACCAGCGGCGATTGTAGACTGATAATCATAGCTGCTGAAACGATCATCTTCGTATGAAGCAAAACCGAACAAACGGTGATCTGGGTTTTCTAATTTATAGTTTGCTTGGCCTGATAGAAACCATTTTTGAGCAGTGGTTTGAGTAACAGTTTCATCATCCACTGTCACTTGGTCTTTTTTGTATAGCCCTTCAACAATAAAGTCGTTGCTCCACTTTTCCAACTCTTGATGAGCAGATAACTTACCCTTAACAGAAGTAGTTTCAGTATTACCAGAGGTGACGATTAAACCAAACTCGCCATCCATAGTAAAAGGTTTAGTTTCTTCTGCGCTAACATTTGCTGCCATTGCGCAAAATATAACTGAACTTAAAACTGATTTTTTCATTCGACTTTCCTGATTTTAATTAAAATAAAAACAGCTACTATTATTATTGTTGTACTGAATATTGTTTGAAACATTTCAAATCACCAATTTGGTAAACACAAAGTGTACCAAGTTGCTGATTATTTGTTATTTTTAGTCATTCAGTTTAAAAAAACTGATACACCAATGTGACGGAAGTTTGAGTATCTAAAGGCTCGTCTAACTCTTGTGGTGAGCGATTATGGGTCATATTAAACGACAACTTCATTGCCAAAGAACCATTTATCTTTGCAGCCAAAGAAGTTTCTGAAAAAGAACGCGAAAACTCGTCGTCAGTTTCAGTGCTTAAATATTGCCTGAACGTAGCCTTATCATTGAATTTTTTCTCATATTCCATAGCCGCGCGGATTATAACACCAGTTTGATCTAACACATCAGTATTTTCTTTAGCGATTGATTGTGCATATCCGGGGCCGACACTGTAGGTAAATTCGCTCTCTTCATCTGCCCATAACTGCTCGGTATATCCCACAGCTAAAGCAGCTTGGTATTCATAGGAGTTAAAACGATCATCTTCATATTCACCGTATATAAAAAGACGATTTTTAGGATTTCTGAGTTTGTAATCCGATTGCATCGACACAAACACACTCTGGGCACTGGTCACCAGTTCACTATTGGAATCTAACACCTGTTCATTTTGTTTATACAAAACCTTGGCAACATATCGATGATGCCATCTGAGCAAGTCTTGTTTAGCATTTAACTTTCCGGTAATAGTAGTACCGGTCGTATTACCACTGGCGTAAATTACACCAAACTCTCCATTCATTTCAAAAGAGTCTTGATGTTTAGCGGTGGCATCGCCATGAAAAGGTGCGTCAGCTAGAAAAAGTGCCCGCATAACATCAGTACGAGCACTACTTGAAAAGCTGATAAACAGGAGAATTGTGGCGCAAATTAGCTTCATATAACCCAGTGTAAAATGATTTTAGTTCT
The DNA here is from genome assembly GCF_039982535.1 of Aliiglaciecola sp. Classification (NCBI taxonomy): domain Bacteria; kingdom Pseudomonadati; phylum Pseudomonadota; class Gammaproteobacteria; order Alteromonadales; family Alteromonadaceae; genus Aliiglaciecola; species Aliiglaciecola sp. The sequence continues at coordinate 63,275 of NZ_JBDWYG010000017.1, read as the reverse complement.
ATTTTTGCGATATTGTATATAATAATGTGACAATATGCAGCACAAAAATAGACTAAAAATCAATCAAATAGTTCCTTAACTTAAGTAAATTAAAGTAACCAATAACGATGTCTGTAAATAGCTACAAGGACAAATCCAGTTAAACACAGAAATTTAGTAAGGACTAAAGATAGACATCATTTGATTGATTTCTTGATTACTAAACGTAATCGCATCCACAAGTAACTCAGCATCTAAATCAACACTCGCAAAAATAGTAGGATTGATTGCCTCTTCAGGCTTTCCTGAGTAGTTTGTCGCTAATAAATAAGCAACCTTAGACGCCACATGCATGATGGCCACTTCTTTGTTTCCCATTGCGTATTCTTCGTCATCAATATGCATAATGGTCATAGAAATTTGGGTAGGCAATTGCCAAAGTTGTAAAATCGTCGAACTGCATTGGGGGTAAGTAAAACCTAGAATGTTTTTTTGCAATTCAAATGGCATTACTGAGTGATCTTGAGGTATGCAACTTGCAGCTAACTCAGGGCTTTCTTTGGTAATCACCAACTCCGCTAAATTATGCAGTAGGCCCAATAAAAAGAAACGTTCCGAACCTCTAATTCTAGCTAATTTCGCAACATGTTTTGCTAACAAGCCCGTGTATAAACTCTGCCTCCAAAAGCGCTTTAAATCCATATGTTCACTGCTTAGTGAATCGAATGCATCTTTTGCTGTTTCCGCCATAACCAGATTATACAAAGCCTCTCCACCGAGGATGTTGACGGCTTTAGCAATATTATCAACTTGGGAGCGAAATCGAAATAAAGGACTATTTGCCAGCTTTAATAATTTGGAGGTAAGTGATGGGTCGAGACTAACCAAATTACCAATATCTTCACCATCAGATTGGTGGTCATCTAACATTTCACGAATACGCAGACAAATCTCTGGCAACGCGAATGAGGTGCTAGCTTTTTTGGCGTAATCAATTGCTTGCATAAATACTTTTGAATGATATGTAATTGCTGGTAGTCGACATTATAGACACTCTGAGTGGAAATTTCGGATTTTTTTGCCCCTCAGATTGAACGCTTTGGATAATTCAACAAAACACGGCTGCCAGCGCTTGTGCAATGATAAAAAGGTTGATATTTATGGTGTATGGCGTACGGTATTATTCATAACATATTGTTAACATGGGGCTCAAAATGGAAGAACTCTCAGGTTTAGATGCTACTTTTCTATTTTTAGAAACTGAAAAAATCCCTATGCATATAGGTGGAGTATGCATAATCGAAGGCTCGATGAAATTCGAAGAGTTTTACGAATTTATCGAACAACGTATTCATCTAGTATCAAAACTCACTGAGAGACTAGTAACAGTTCCACTAAGTCTCGACAGACCTTACTGGGTTGAAGACCCCGACTTTGATTTAAGTCAGCATATTAAGCGCATCAAGTTGCCGGAGCCAGGTTCATGGAAAGAGCTTCGTTATGCTGCCTCCCAACACTTTTCAACTTGTCTTGATAGAAGCAGACCACTTTGGGAATTTATATTTGTTGAAGGTTTAGACAATGTTTCCCAAGTACCCAAAGGCTCTGTGGCACTCATCACCAAAGTGCATCATTCAGGTTTCGACGGTAAATCAGGGGCAGATCTTATGGCCATGATGTGGGATGTCACACCTAAACCTAGGCCTGTTCCCGCGAAAGTCCCCAAACCTCAAGAAAAAATTCCTGGCCCAATAAACCTTATGGCGCGCAGTGCGTATAACTTAGTCAGTATACCGGGCAAAATACCAGGACTATTATGGAATACCGGCAAAGCTACGTTAAAAGCCAGTTATCTGTCCCGTGTTCATAAAATAGAAATGCCAACGCTTCCCTTTCGTGCGCCGAAAACACCATTTAACGGAATCGTTGAACAAGAGCGCAAATGGAATTCAGCATTGCTCGAGATTGATCGGGTTAAAGCCATACGTAAAGCGGTGGATGGTGCGACTCTAAACGATGTCATTTTGACTATTTGTGGTGGCGCGTTGAGACAATATTTATTGGGCAAAGGTGAACTACCAGAACAACCATTAGTCGCCATGGTACCTGTATCAACACGCTCGAAAGATCAAAAGAATGCGATGGGAAATCAGGTGTCTGCCATGTATATACAATTGGCAACAGACCAAGAAGACCCCATAAAACGTTTGGAAAAAATCCATGTGAATACCTTGGTCGGTAAGTTGTACCAAGATGCCATTGATGCAAAAAGTCTTATGGGCTATGCCGACTTAATCCCATTTGGTTTAGCTGGTGTGGCTTCGCGATTCTATACTCGCTCGGCGTTAGCTAAATGGCATAGACCCTTCTTTAATTTGGTGATTACCAACGTACCAGGGCCAAATGTTCCCCTTTATTTAGGTGGACATAAACTAATTACCAATATGGGGACGGCCCCCATATTTGATGGAATGGGATTGATTATGCCAGTGTTAAGTTACGATGGAACTATCACTATCAGCCCCACTAGTTCCGCAAACTTGATGCCAGACATAGATGTTCTGACTAAATGCATATTAGACTCCGCTAATGAATTGGAAGCTGCCGTGCATAAAAAACAAGAAAAAATGGCTGCGTTTAACGCTTTATTAAATCAGAAGTAATGGGCGCACTAAACAACCAAAGAAGTAGGAAGTTAATATGAACAACGAATTAGCCACATTGCCACACAATCGTCCTAAGAAGCGACATATGCTCACCGAAGGACGCGCGCTATTCGAACTCGGCACGACTAGTCTATTAATGCCTTTGTTAATGCAAGCTCCACGGGGTGACAAACATCCAGTAATGGTGTTACCGGGCTTTTTAGCGTCAGATATTTCCACAAAACCTATACGCACTTTCTTAAAAATGAAAGGTTATAAATCCTATGGTTGGGGTTTAGGCCGAAATTTAGGGACTCACATTGTTGGTGGGCAGCATATCGTGAGCGACCAACTTCTTAATAAAGTCATAGAGTTACATGTTAAATATGATAAAAAAGTAAGTCTTGTTGGCTGGAGTTTAGGCGGTATTTTGGCAAGAGAAATTGCCCGTGCGATTCCTGATTGTGTACGCCAAGTAATTTCCTTAGGCAGTCCATTTAATGGCCCCCAAGGCTCGGCCCCTGTTGCCGCTAAAATGTTTCAATTAATCAATGGTGATTTAAACCAAAGAGAGCCCCATGCCGCTAAACGTATTATCCCTCCCCCAGAGGTTCCTAGTACCGCAATTTTTTCCCGAAGCGACGGCGTAGCCCATTGGCAGTCTTGCATCAATTCAAATGAACATCTTCATTCATTGTCGGAAAACATCGAAGTGAAAGGGAGTCATATGGGCCTAGGACACAACTCCCAGGTGTTATGGATAGTTGCTAACCGATTAGCGCAAACCGAAGGAAAATGGCAGCCATTCAGGCAAAAAACCTTGCATAAAATTCTTTATCCAAACCCAGACAGGGCATAAGTTTGACAGAAGTAAACAATAGCGATGAGCTTTTCGCGGACGTAAATGGAATTACATTGTGTTACCAGACCTTTGGCGATCCTAAAGGTAAACCTCTTTTATTGATCATGGGTTTAGCCACACAAATGATCCACTGGGATCCCCGGTTCTGCCAAAAATTAGTGGATCAAGGGTATTGGGTTATACGATTTGATAATCGTGATATTGGCAAGAGTACAATTTTGCATGATCAGAAAAAGCCGACATTCTTTTCGGTGGCGGCGAATCAGTTTTTCGGTAAAAAGCTTCATGTACCTTATAATTTGCATACCATGGCTAGCGATGCTGTCGCGCTATTAGATCATCTAAATATCTCCACCTGTCACTTAGTTGGTGTGTCTATGGGCGGCATGATTGCCCAGTGCGTTGCTATTGATTATGCGAGTCGAGTTGCCAGTCTAACGTCAATTATGTCAACAACAGGCGATAGAGCCTTACCTAAAGCCAAAAATGCAGTGATTTTGAAGATACTGCAACCGCCGCCAAAAGAAACGCAAGCATTTCTACGATATTCGTTAAAACTGTGGAAGATGCTTCATGGTAAGCACTTCAAATTTGATAAACAAAAAATTTCACAGCTATTACAACATGCCAGAGAACGTTCGTTTAATCCCGATGGCGTGTGGCGACAAACCTGTGCCATATTAGCCTCACCTGATCGCACCCAAGCTTTGCACTATGTAAAAGTACCCAGTTTAGTGATCCACGGTGATGCCGATCCCCTAGTTCCCGTTGAGTGCGGAATTGCCACTGCGGCCGCATTACAAAACAGCGAACTTATGATCATTAAAGGAATGGGTCACACATTACCTGAAGAAGCTTGGGATCAAATGATCAACGGTATTGTTAAGTTAGCTAATTAAACAAAAATAACTAGGCGCAATGAAGGTCGGTTAATCAAACAGATCAGTTTGTTTAGGTGTTGTAGCCGCAGCGTCACTATTTTTCTTACGCTGGGCAATAGACTTGCGCCTTTGGCAGGCTTTTATAATGATCCGCTTGGCATAAGGCGTAGCCTGATTCCAATAAAGTCGTTCATCCCTACTGCGGAAACATCCAGTGCAATAGCCGCTTTTCCCAGACTGGCAAACACCAATGCAGGGGCTAGGAATATCAAAAAACTCGAGTTGATCCACGATAGTAACTTAATTTCATAAATTCAGATCATTTCCTATAGTTTACACCCTTATGCAGATGTAGGTGAAATACTCATAATGAAGACATGATCTGAATATATTAAAATGTTTTTACTCTGGATATTGAGAGAATTTAGGTGCTGCTTGTCCGGCATCGTACCAAGCAAACTTCTCTTCCCAAAATATATTCGCCTGAGGCGTCATATCTGGCACCTCGTCTAAGAAGCCGGCTGGGATACACAACAAACTACCATCACGGGTTAAATAAGGCACTTGTGAGCCACATTCAGTGCAAAACACATTGCTAAAGCGCACCGCGTTTGGTAAATCAAAGCGCTTGATTTTGTCTTCGCCACTGAGCCACTTTATATTCTCAGGATCGGTAAAAAGCAGTGACGCAAATGCTGAGCCGGTTTTCTTTTGGCAGCGATCACAATGACATTGATAAAAGCGTTTATACGGACCATGAACTTCGCACGTTACCGCACCACACAAACAGCTACCTTTAATTTCTTGCGGCATCATTATTCCTCTTAGATTAGTGTTGTTTTGAAAAGTGAATCTGGCTTACCGCCAACCCTAGTTATAGGAATTTACCTGCAGATAAACAGAAACGCCAATAAATACGGCAGATATAAAAAATGCCAGTATGCTTAACGCAGACTGGCATTCTTAATTTCTCTTAGAAAATTACTTTTTCTTTGCTTTTGGATTTGGCAAATCAGTAATACTTCCTTCGAAAATTTCAGACGCTAAACCAATTGATTCATTTAGGGTTGGGTGAGCATGAATTGTCAAAGCGACATCTTCAGCATCAGCGCCCATTTCAATGGCTAAACCAATTTCACCTAACATCTCGCCAGCATTGATACCGATAATTGCACCACCGATAACACGGTTAGATTCTTTTTCGAATATCATTTTAGTCATACCTTCAGTACGACCAGAAGCAATAGCTCGACCTGAAGCAGCCCAAGGGAAAGTGGCAGTTTCATAACTTACACCTTGCTCTTTAGCTTCTTTTTCAGTCAATCCTACCCAAGCGACTTCTGGGTCAGTGTAGGCAACTGAAGGAATACATTTAGGATCGAAGAAGTGTTTCTTACCAGCAATAACTTCTGCAGCTACATGGCCTTCATGAACAGCTTTGTGAGCAAGCATAGGTTGACCAACAAGGTCACCAATTGCATAGATGTTGCTAACGTTAGTACGCATTTGTTTATCAACGTTAATGAAGCCACGCTCATCTACTTTCACGCCAGCTTTATCGGCAGCAACTAAACCACCGTTTGGACGACGTCCAACTGCCACTAATACTTTATCGTATTTAACTGGCTCAGCAGGTGCTTGTTTGCCTTCGAAAGTCACGTACAAGCCATCATCTTTGGCTTCAACGGCAGTAACTTTAGTTTGTAGCATAACGTTAAACTTGTTTTTAACGTATTTTTGGTAGATTTTAATGACGTCTTTATCAGCAGCAGGGATCAACTGATCTAAAAACTCAACCACGTCAATTTGAGAACCTAGTGAACGATAAACGGTTCCCATTTCCAAACCAATAATACCACCACCCAAAACTAGCATTTTTTCAGGGATGTCTTTCATTTCCAAGGCACCCGTTGAATCGATTACTCGATCATCATCGTTTGGAATGAAAGGTAAAGAAACTGGCTCTGAGCCCGCAGCGATAATTGCGTTATCAAAGGTGATGGTAGTTTTACCATCTTTGCCTTCTACTTCAATGGTATTGGATCCGGTAAATTTACCGTAACCTTGCACAAACTTAACTTTGCGCATTTTTGACATGCCTGATAAACCTTTCGTAAGTTGCCCTACTACACTGTCTTTCCAGCCACGCACTTTATCTAAATCGATTTTTGGCTCACCGAACACAACGCCGTGTGAAGCCATTTCTTTTGCATCATCAATCACTTTAGCAACGTGAAGTAACGCTTTAGACGGGATACAGCCTACGTTAAGACATACTCCACCTAAGGTTTCACGGGAGTCAATGATGACTGTTTCAATACCTAAATCGGCAGCTCTAAAAGCTGCGGAATAACCACCAGGTCCTGCACCTAGCACAACCAGTTGAGTTTTAATTTCGCTCATTATGACCTCAAATTTCGAATTCTATTCTGACAGACCTGTAAAATACTACCTTCGCAACAGTATGTTAGCAAAGGAAAGCTCGACTAAACACGAAAAATATCAAAAAAGTGCGCCTCAAGGTTATTTCCGTAAAGCGCACTCTTATTGTTACCTAAAGTAAGATTTGGCGAAGATCTGCTAACACATTACCTAAGTGCACTGCAAAACGTGCAGCCACAGCACCATCGATCACTCGGTGATCGTATGACAATGATAGTGGTAACATTAGTCTTGGTTCAAAATCTTTACCATTCCATTTAGGTTTCATCTCACTTTTTGAGACACCCAAAATAGCAACATCAGGGGCATTAACAATAGGCGTAAATGCCGTACCGCCAATTCCACCTAAACTAGAGATTGTAAAACAGCTACCCTGCATATCTGGGCCTTTAAGTTTTCCGTCTCTGGCTTTAATACTAATTTCAGTTAACTCTCGAGATAATTCGACAATGCCTTTTTTATCTACATCTCGAACCACAGGAACAACAAGTCCTCCTGGAGTCTCTACCGCAATACCAATATGGTAATACTTTTTCTGGATAAGTGATTCACCAGACTCAGATAAAGATGTGTTAAATACCGGATAGGCTTTAAGGGCATCAGCCACCGCTTTCATCATAAACACAAGAGGTGTAATTTTAACCCCTAGTTTACGTTTCTCAGCGATAACGTTTTGCTCTTTACGGAATTTTTCTAACTCAGTGATATCCGCTTCTTCAAACTGGGTAACATGTGGAATCGTCACCCAATTACGATGCAGATTTGGTCCAGAGATTTTCTGGATACGAGTAAGAGGAACTTCTTCCACTTCACCAAATTTAGCAAAGTCTACTTTCGGTGGAGCAAGTACTTGCAAACCACCTGAGCCGCTTCCTACCGACGACCCAGGAGTCATCTTCGGACGTGACAACTCGTATTTAACAAAAGACTGAACATCTTCTTTTAAGATACGTTTCTTCGGTCCACTGCCGGTAACCTGAGTTAAATCGACACCAAATTCTCTTGCTAAACGACGTACCGATGGTGAAGCATGAACTTTACCGCTGGACTTTTTGTCGGCTGCAGAAGGATGATGTGGAACAGGTGGCTTACGGGTATTTGCCGATGCCGCTTGTGCTGGCGCAGCAGGTGCCGCAGCTTTTGGTGCTGGAGCCGGAGCCGCCGCTTTAGGTGCTGACTTTTCAGTAACTTCAAGGGTAATAACTAAACTTCCCTCAGAGACTTTATCGCCAACGCTCAATTCGACACTTTTCACCGTACCACTTTTTGGAGAAGGCACATCCATAGTGGCCTTATCGGTTTCTAATGTAACCAATCCGGCTTCTGCTTCAATCTCATCGCCAGCTGCGACCAATACTTCAATTACATCAACATCAGTATCGCCACCAATATCTGGGACTTTTACATCAATTACTGACGTAGTTTCTTCACCAGAATCCGCCTCGGCGCTAGCCGGTGCTTCTGGTTCTGACGCTTCTTGTGCTGGAGCAGGAGCTGGTTCTGAGGCAGCTGGTGCAGATTCAGCACTTGAACCTGATGCACCTTGGGTAGCTAATTCAAGAACCAAAGTTCCTTCAGAAACCTTGTCGCCTACTTTAATTTTTACAGACTTGACTACACCTGCAGCAGGTGAAGGAACGTCCATTGTGGCCTTGTCGGTTTCCAAGGTAATTAAACCGGTTTCCGCATCAATCTCGTCACCTTCGGCAACCAGTACTTCGATAACGTCGACGTCGGTATCACCACCAATATCAGGTACTTTAACTTCAATCACTTCACTGCTTGAACTTGCATCAGCTGACGGTTGTTCTGGTGCGCTTTCTGGTGCTTTTTCAGGCGCGGCTTCTTCAGCTGGCGCTGCAGATGAATCACCTTCAGCAGCCAGTTTCATAATCAAAGTGTCTTGACTAACTTTATCACCAACCTTTACCAGAATATCCGCTACAGAGCCTGCAAACGGAGCAGGAATATCCATACTGGATTTATCACTTTCTACCGTTATTAGCGAAGATTCAGCTTCGACGTCTTCGCCAACAGCAACACAGATCTCTATGACTTCAACTTCTTCACCGCCCACATCGGGGACCAATACATCTTTTAAATCTGACATTTTGAGTCCTCCCAATTACGCGTAAAGCGGATTAAGTTTGTCGCCATCAATACCAAATTCTTTGATAGCCTCTAGTACAACTTTCTTATCGATATCACCGGCTTTGCTTAACTCAGTTAGCGCGGCTAGTGCGATAAACTTAGCATCAACTTCGAAGTGATGACGCAAGTTAGGACGACTATCAGAACGACCGAAACCGTCAGTCCCTAACACTTTATATTGACCTGGTACAAACGCACGAACTTGGTCAGCATAGTTTTTAACGTAATCAGTAGCCGCAATAGTCGGACCATCAAAGCCTTCTTCAAGTACAGTAGTGATATAAGGCACTTTGGCTTTTTTGTCTGGGTTGAGCATATTGAAGTGTTCGCAATCTAAACCATCACGGGCCAATTCATTGAATGAAGGGACACTGAATACTTCAGAAGCAACTGAGAACTTATCTTTCAATAATTGTGCAGCTTCACGAACTTGCAATAAAATCGTACCAGAACCAAGCAATTTAACTTTCTTCTTACTCTTCGCTGTGCCGACCTTCTCAAGGGAATAAATACCTTTGATGATGCCTTCTTCAGCGCCTTTAGGCATTTCTGGCTGGGCGTAGTTTTCGTTCATAACGGTTAGGTAATAGAAAACATTCTCATGATTCTCACCCATACGACGTAAGCCGTCTTGTACAACCACTGCCACTTCATAACCATAAGTTGGATCGTAAGTTACACAGTTTGGAATCAAAGCCGCTTGAACATGACTGTGTCCATCTTGGTGTTGTAGACCTTCACCATTAAGTGTAGTTCGGCCAGCCGTTCCGCCCACCAAGAAACCTCTTGCTTGACTATCACCGGCAGCCCAAGCCATATCACCCACACGTTGGAAACCAAACATAGAGTAATAGATGTAAACTGGGATCATCGGCAAGTTATTGGTCGAATAAGACGTCCCTGCAGCTAACCACGAAGCCATTGCCCCTAGTTCGTTGATACCTTCTTGTAAAACCTGGCCTTTTTTATCTTCGCGATAATAAGCAACTTGGTCGGCATCTTGAGGAACATATTTTTGTCCCTGACTAGAATAAATACCCACTTGACGGAACAAACCTTCCATACCGAAAGTACGAGCTTCATCAGGAATAATGGGAACGATACGACTACCAACTTGTTTGTCTTTAAGCATAACGGTCAAGACACGAACGAATGCCATAGTGGTAGAGATTTCACGCTCACCAGAACCTTTGGTAATAGCTTCAAAGGATTTTAAAGGTATTGCAGGTAAATCTTCGGTGCTGTCAGCTAAACGGGTTGGCATATAACCAAACAGTTTTTCTCTGCGCTGTCGAAGATAGGTTAACTCTGGGCTATCTTCAGCAAACTTGTAATAAGGCAAGTTTTCTAAATCTTCATCAGCAACCGGAATATTGAAACGATCGCGATACTGGCGAACTGCATCTATGTCCATCTTCTTCACGTTATGGGCAATGTTTTTACCTTCACCAGCTGAACCTAGACCATAACCTTTAACGGTTTTAGCAAGGATAACCTGAGGACGACCTTGAGTTTCAGAAGCACGTTTATAAGCGGCATAAACTTTAACTGGATCATGTCCACCACGATTCAAGCGCCAAATATCGTCATCTGACATATTTGAAACCATTTCTTTCAACTCTGGATATTTACCAAAGAAGTTTTCGCGGGTGTAAGCGCCACCTTTAGCTTTGTAATTCTGATATTCACCATCAACGGTTTCATTCATAACATCAAGTAATTTGCCTGAGGTATCGCGGGCCAAAAGCGGATCCCAATAGCGACCCCAAATTACTTTAATCACTTCCCAACCAGCGCCTCGGAATGTCCCTTCTAATTCTTGGATAATTTTACCATTACCACGAACAGGACCATCAAGACGCTGTAAGTTACAGTTGATTACGAACGTTAAGTTGTCTAAACCTTCACGAGAGGCAAGACCGATAGCACCTAGACTTTCTGGCTCATCCACTTCACCATCACCCATAAAGCACCATACACGCTGCTCAGAACAATCTTTCAGGCCGCGGTTGGTTAGGTATTTTAGGAATCGGGCTAGATAAATGGCTTGCATTGGACCTAAGCCCATAGAAACCGTTGGGAACTGCCAAAAGTCTGGCATCAATTTAGGATGAGGATAAGAAGAAATCCCATTTCCATCCACTTCCTGACGGAATCCATCTAACTGATCTTCAGACAAACGTCCTTCGATGTAAGCACGGGAATAAATGCCCGGAGAAACGTGTCCCTGAACAAATAAATAGTCGCCGCCGTCTTTTTCGTTAGGTGCGCGGAAAAAGTGGTTAAAACCGACATCGTAAAGCATAGCTGAGGATGCAAAACTTGATATATGGCCACCTAACTCCAAATCTTTCTTAGAGCCACGCAAAACCATCATCATTGCATTCCAACGGATTGCTTGACGAATTTTAGCTTCAATCGTTTGATCCCCAGGCATGGTCGGTTCTTGACCAGCGGGAATGGTGTTTATATAGGCAGTGGTTGCTGTATAAGGCAAGTACGCACCGTTACGGCGAGCCTTTTCTATCAAGCTTTCTAATAAGTAGTGGGCACGTTCTACGCCCTCTTCTTCAAGTACTGCGTCTAGAGCTTCTATCCATTCCTGGGTTTCTTGTGGATCCACATCCGGATGCATCATATCAGCCATGGTGCTTTCCTTTAGTTAGTTTAAAGATAAATTTACTGACCGAGAAAATAAAGAATAGTTTATTTTTATATTCTTTTCTTTCAGTTCAGTAAGTAAATTACATAAATTGGCAAACTTAACGTTACCAAAAAGGTTAGTTCTGTATTTCAATTCTTCTAAGTGCCCGTTGAATTCTGGTATCTTGTCGATTAATTTCCAACAAAATATCTTCAATGAACGCTAAGTGTTCATTACTTGCTTGCCTAGCTGTTTCCGGGTCACGAGAAACTATGCCAGCCAATATTTTTTCACGTTGTTTATGAATAGTGTCAGTAACATCGTCTCTAATTGCCAGCATTTCAAAGTTGGCTTTGATATTTTCCTGCAACATTGACTTTAAACTACGCATTACATGCACTAACACCAAGTTATGAGAAGCCATTGCCATAGCGAGATAAAACTCTACCAAAGCCTTCGATAAATCAGTTTTGTCTGACTTTTTAGAAAGCTCTGATATAGAAGCAAGTGCGTTTTCTAACTTAACGTAATCTTCTGGTTGGCCTCGCAGCGCAGCATAATAAGCAGCCATGCCTTCTAATGCATGGCGAAATTCCAATAAATCAAATTGAGTTTCTGGTCGCTTAGCGATTAAGTCCAGAAGAGGATCTGTCACCGACGCAGTTAAGTTACGTTTAACAAAGGTGCCTCCACCTTGTTTTCGCAATAATAAACCGCGGGCTTCTAAATTTTGAATCGCTTCACGTAAGGACGGTCTAGAAACGGCAAACTTCTCGGCAAGTTCGCGTTCTGAAGGTAACTTTTGACCAGCTAACAAACGACCATCAATGATCATTGATTCTAGCTGTTCGGTGATCACATCAGAAAGTTTTCGTGACTGTATGCGTTGCATGTTTGCGCGTGCTTCCTCAAAAAGTGTTAGGGCTTGCCATAGTGTTTATTAGCAAAAATATAATTTCACTACACCCACACACTAAAATTGGTAAGACCATTTTACCTAATAGGTTAGACTAGTTATTTAATTACGTAAACCTTTTACCTGAAAAACTTTTTCAAAGATTCTGTTAAAAAATGTCGAAAGTTGTTAAACAACCTATTTTTAAAGGCTTTTCATGAATGGTCAGACCACAAAGCCTAAATTCACCTAAAGTGCAGTTAATTTACCTCAGCCAGCCTGAAAGGGACAACACTGAAATCAAGACCACTAAAAACATCACATTTCGTTTTGCTAAACGAACCAAAGTGCATGGTTCTTCAGTATAGTCGGATTTATCACATTCGACTTCCTCAGCTGCATCGGCGACATCACACAAAATCATTTTTGCTGAAACATTAAGGTCAAATAAATACTTAAACCAAATAGGAAAGGCTTTGGAAAAATGCCCCATTAATAACAATCCTAATGTCGTGATTCTGACCGGCAACCAATCCAGAACGGTCATAAATTGCTTGCCAATGGTGAGCTCATTTTGAAATTCGCTTTTATAGGCTTCGGCTGCACTTCTTGCAATGACATACATCACTGCACCAGCGGGACCAAGAATGGCAAACCAAATAATTACCGCGGCATAATGCTGATAATTCAACCACACTAACTCTTGACCAAATGTTCTTGGACTATCTCCGCTGTGTCCCAATTGATCTGCATACATTGAACAGGCTTGAAAATCACCTCGATTAGCCGCTTGTAGATAACACTTATATAGTTCGCGTAATTTTGGACAACCAATGCATACCATTAAAATAGCAGTATCGAGAATCAATCGAATTAGAGCATTATCAATACTATTTAATAGCAGTAAAATAATAAAAGCAGGAATGAGCACTGCAGCTAAGAAAGTAAGGCTGGTCATATCTTCAGTAAAGATACGTTTGCGCAGTAGCAAACCTTGATACATTCCATTATAAAAACTTTCTCGCCAATATTTAGTTTGGGTGGCTATGCGCTCTGCCATTAAAACCACAATTAAGCTTATTAATGTCATGGAACTTCCTTCTAATGATTATCTTTATTTAAAACACGGGTGGTTGCAGAAAAATCCTAGACAACCGCTTTATCCACTTTTCGGAAAACGAATCTGCTGCCTGTATCCTGCCCAGTCAAAGCTAACGCCCGGATCGGTTTTTCGACCCGGCGCAATATCATTGTGCCCCACTATGCGAGATAGGTTAATTAATGGGTATTGCTTAACAATTACATTAGTTACCTTAACTAATGCTGCGTATTGCTCTGCACTATATGCGCTATTATCTGTTCCTTCCAACTCAATGCCAATGGAAAAGTCATTGCATCTGGTACGACCTTGAAAGGAAGAAACCCCAGCGTGCCATGCGCGCTCTTCAAAACCAACAAATTGAATAATTTGACCATCTCTACGAATTAATAAATGCGCTGACACCCGCATAAGGTAGATTTGTTCAAATATAGGGTGAATATGTGGCTGCAGCTTACCGGCAAAAAAGTCTAGAATATGCGGCCCACCAAATTCACCAGGAGGCAATGATATATTGTGGATTACTAACAGACTGATATCATTAGCGTCTGGTCTACAATCAAAATGTTCACATTCAGAACGTTTAACCGAGTTAAGCCAACCCGCGTGTATTTGCAATCCGGTGTCTGAGACCATATATAAAACAAGCCGTAAGTATTAAAGCGAAAAGAAGCAGCATAGCAGGGTATAGAATGGAACAAAATCAATCACCGGCCGAAAACTCCACTAAAATCGGAAAATGGATGTTTTTCGCCTTTTGGATAGTGGGGCTATTGCTGTTGTCGCTATTTTTTGGTGATCGATTAGAAAAACAAAATAACCCAAATCAAAACCCCGAAAGTCAACTGAACAATGGTGCGGTTGAAGTAAAACTTAAACGCAATCGCATGGGGCACTATGTGGCCAGTGGCCTTATTAATGGGCAAACCGTGACTTTTTTATTGGATACGGGAGCAACTAATGTGTCCGTTCCAGCTCACCTCGCTACTGAATTAGGCTTAGTTGCTGGCGCTAGATATAACGTTTCAACAGCAAATGGCAATGTAACAGTGGCGCAAACTAATATACAACAATTAGAGCTAGGCTCAATTCGATTAAACGATGTTCGTGCTAGCATCAATCCCGGTATGTTAAGTGATGAAATTCTTTTGGGTATGAGTGTACTCAAGCAGTTGGAATTTACTCAACGTGGTGACTGGTTAATACTGCGGCATTAACAATTTCGCGTAGATTATCTGTGTACTAATCTGCAATTACTTTACTTATGTGACTTTCATATGAATCAAAACTTAATAAAAAACGATGTTGAGCGAGCGCTTGACGAAGACTTAAATGGCCTAGGTCCCATAGACGGGGATATTACCGCCGCTTTAATAAGCAGTGATGTTAAAGTGAAAGCGTCTATATTGACCCGCGAAGATTGCGTGTTATGTGGAACCCAATGGGCGACAGAAACATTTAATCAAGTCAATCCTGACATCGAGGTTAAATGGTTAGCTGGCGATGGAGAGTTATGTCAAGCCAACCAGATATTTTGTGAGCTTACCGGTTCAGCCCGATCCATACTAACCGCTGAGCGCACCGCGCTGAATTTTTTACAAACGTTATCTGGCACCGCAACCAAGGCGAAAACCTATGTTGATCTACTTGAAGGTAGCGGTATTACTTTATTAGACACACGCAAAACCATACCTGGTATGCGCTTGGCACAAAAATATGCGGTCAAATGTGGTGGTGCTGAAAACCACCGTATTGGTTTATTCGATGCTTTCCTTATAAAGGAAAACCACATACTTGCTTGTGGATCTATTGCCAATGCGGTGAAACAGGCTCGTGAAAACATGCCTAAAGCAAAAGTGGAAGTCGAAGTAGAAAGTCTTGATGAGCTTAAACAGGCAATAGACGCAAGAGCAGATATTGTAATGTTAGATAATTTTGATCATGAAATGCTTAATCAAGCAGTATTGATCAATAAAAAAACAGTAAAATTGGAAGTTTCGGGCAATATAACCCAAGAAAAATTACATAATTTACGGGGTATAGGTATAGATTTTGTGTCATCAGGGGCATTAACCAAGGATGTCAAGTCAATTGATTTATCACTAAGAATCAATTAGTTACTTATTTTAGGGCTGTAATTTTGTTTGATGAAAGAGACTTGAGTATGTTTCTACATACTTGTCAGTAAGCAATCTCGTTCTATACTGATTATGAATTCAACGAGGACGCCATCAAACGCAAACGTTGTTGTGGCAACAAACAACTTAACTAACTAATTTACAGTAACTTAAATCGCACTAAATGGTGCAGGAGATAAATACCATGAAAATGACTCAAATGACTAACAACAAAGGTTTTACACTAATTGAATTGATGATCGTTGTAGCGATTATCGGTATTCTTGCAGCCATCGCTTTACCAGCTTATCAAGGCTACACAGATAAAGCGAAATTCTCAGAAATAACCAATGCGACAGCAGCAGCGAAGTCAGCGGTTGAAGTATGTGCACAGGTTAACAATGCATTAACTGCTTGTGACGGTGGTTCTAGCGGTATCCCAACTAGCATAGCAGCGACAGCGGTAGCTAACGGCCTAGAAACAACAGATGGCGTAATCACAGCGACTTTCAAATCTGACGGTTCATCACTAGACTCAGCAACTTTCATATTGACTCCAGCATTCGCCGGTGGCCGTGTTGAGTGGACTGCAGCGTGTAACCCAACAACCCTTTGTTAATAGCAACAGTTTTGCAAATTGCTTAAACATAGTAATTAAATATAGTTTGAAGCCCAGGTTATCTGGGCTTTTTCGTCTAAACAGATAGGTCAATAGGGTTTAACGATGGCTAAAACAGCAGAAATGTATACCTGGATTGGAGTCGATAAAAAAGGCCACAGTCGAAAAGGCGAAATCAGTGCTATTTCGTTGTCAGAAGCGAAAAATATGCTACGCCGCCAAGGTGTTTCTGCCACTAAAGTTAAGAAACTCGCCAAGCCACTGTTTGGCAGAAGAGATAAAGTTTCCGCTCAAGATATTTGTGTGTTATCTCGACAAATCGCAACTATGTTAGGGGCTGGAGTAAGTTTGATTCAGACGATAGATATGATTGCCCAAGGTCATGCAAAACAAAGTGTGCGCAGAATGCTTACGGAGATTGCCGATGAAGTCAAAGCCGGTAACCCGTTATCCAGTGCGTTGCGAAAACACCCTGACCAATTTGAAGCCCTATATTGTGACTTGGTGGAGACCGGCGAACAATCCGGTGCCTTAGAAACAATCTATGATCGTATCGCGACTTATAAAGAAAAAGCCGAAGCGTTAAAATCAAAAATCAAAAAAGCGATGTTCTATCCCATCGCCGTAGTGGTGGTAGCCTTTATTGTAACCACCATCCTATTAATATTTGTAGTACCGCAGTTTCAAGAAATATTCAGTAGCTTTGGAGCTGAATTACCCGCTTTTACATTATTTGTATTAGCTATTTCCCAATTTGTGCAAGATTTTGGCATTTTCATCGCGGCGGGCACAGCGATTGCTGCGGTTTTATTTATGCGCGCCCACAAAAAGTCAAAAAACTTACAAGATAAAGTGGATAAGCTCATTCTCAAAATACCGATTATTGGTGAGATTCTGAAAAAAGCGTCAATCGCTCGATTTACCCGTACTCTTGCCACCACCTTTGCAGCGGGGGTGCCATTAATTGGCGCATTAGATTCTGCGGCTGGTGCATCAGGTAATGCGGTGTTTCGTGATGCCATATTATTTATTAAACGAGAAGTCGCAGGTGGTATGCAAATGAATACGGCCATGCGAGCTACCGGCACCTTTCCTGACATGGTCACCCAGATGATTGCCATTGGTGAAGAATCTGGCGCGGTGGACGATATGTTAAGTAAAATAGCAACCATCTATGAAGCGGAAGTTGATGATATGGTTGATGGCTTAACCAGTTTGTTAGAACCAATGATCATGGCTGTACTAGGGGTTGTCATTGGTGGTTTGATTGTGGCTATGTATTTACCCATCTTCCAAATGGGTAATGTGGTTTAGTAAAAGTACCAATCACGTTATATAATTAGCACTATGATTGCCAGAAAGGTTTCTACCTCAACACTTTTCTGGCAAGCTTAGAAAAAATATTTTTCACTTTAACAAAGAACCCACATATGCCAGCGATGTTTGAGCTATTAGCCGATTCTCCCTTTTTTTTTATTAGTTTCGTTTTTATTATCAGTTTATTGGTAGGTAGCTTTTTAAATGTGGTTATTTATCGTCTTCCCGTAATGATGGAACGTAGCTGGAAACAAGAATATCAACAATATTTCCAGCCTGAGACATCAGAACAAACGACTACAGACACGTTCAATTTAGTTAAACCGGATTCTACCTGTCCGAAATGTCAGCATAAAATAAGAGCGTGGGAGAATATCCCTGTAATTAGCTGGTTATTTCTGAAAGGCAAATGCTCTCAATGTAACAATCCAATTTCAATTCGCTACCCTGCCGTTGAGCTTTTCACAGCTTTAACGAGTATGGCCATTGCATGGCACTTCGGATTTGGTTGGCAAGCGGCCGCCGCGGTTTTATTTACATGGTGCTTGGTTGCCTTAATATTTATTGATATCGATAAAATGCTGTTACCTGACCAAATCACTCTGCCCATTTTATGGCTAGGGCTGATTTTGAGTACCATGAACATTTTTGTCAGCCCAACAGATGCCATTATTGGCGCTGCAGCGGGTTACTTGAGCTTGTGGAGCGTGTATTGGTTATTCAAATTGCTCACCGGCAAAGAAGGGATGGGCTATGGTGATTTTAAATTATTAGCCGCTTTAGGTGCATGGGTGGGTTGGCAGTATCTTCCCATTATCATTCTGCTCTCTTCGTTGGTCGGCGCAGTGATAGGGATTAGCTATTTATTAATTAAGGGAAAAGACAAAGGCAGTCATATTCCCTTCGGCCCATATTTAGCAATAGCGGGTTGGCTGACGTTAATTTATGGTGCAGATATAGCTAACTGGTATTGGGGATGGGCTTTAGCATGAGCGATTATGTAGTTGGGTTAACAGGTGGTATTGGCAGTGGCAAAACAGCAGTTTCTGACACATTTGCCGACTTAGGAATTGATGTTATCGATGCTGATATAGTGGCTCGTGAAGTAGTTGAACCTGGTAGTCCGGCACTCCACGTTATCGCGAAAAAGTTTGGTGATAAATCATTGTTAGCAGATGGCAATTTAAATCGACAATATATTCGAGAGATTGTATTTTCAGACCCATTGCTGAAGACCTGGCTAGATAATCTACTCCATCCGATGATCCGCAAAAATATGCAACGTCAATTAAAACAAGCAAAATCCCCTTATTGTATTCTTGCCGTGCCTTTATTAATCGAAAATAGCATGATGGCGATGGTTAACCGAGTTTTGGTTGTGGATGTTGACGAAGAGGTGCAGTTACAGCGAGCAGCGAATAGAGATCAGCAATCTAGCCAACAAATCAAAAATATAATGGCTAATCAGGTCTCCCGAGAAGTGCGCTTAAGCCATGCTGACGATGTGATTGATAACAATGGACCTGTGGAAAATTTAAAAAAACAAGTTGAACAATTACACCAACAATATTTATTGCAGGCTAACAATCAAGTCGCACTAGTTTAACTAAGATTTTAGCCGATCAACAATTTTGCTAGAACAAGCATCTAACAACAGACGAAAATATGTTATGTTGTCCTCCTAACTACCGCTTTACAGATTAAAAACACCTATTGCTAACATTTTGAGGGTTGTATGATTTACAACTTTATTATCTTGGGGTTGAAATCTGATGCGTTTTGCGGTGTAGTTTCCTTTATAATAATCATTCAATAGTCAGTTCTAACTATTTTGATTTGCTTTTTAAGAACAATAAGTCTTCCGTCTGCGTATAAATTCTTTAGGATAATTAATGTCATTAGCTGTTTATGAGTTTCCATTAAACGAAAAAGTCAGGACCTATTTACGTCTTGAACAGTTGTTTATTCAACTCAAACAAAGCGCAAAAGCCCAAGAAGATTGGCAATTTATGAGCTTTTTTGAGGCTCTCTTTACCCTACTTGATCTCTTAGAGCGACTGGATATTCGTAGTGACATTTTAAAAGATATTGAAGTTCACGAAAAGAACTTAGTGTATTGGTCACAGCACCCGAAAATTGATTCAGAAGCACTGCAAGCTGCACTGCAAAAAATACTGCGCCTTAGAGATCAGCTTAAACACTCGAAAAAAGTTGGCGCAACACTCAAAGAAGATAAATTTCTAAGCTCAATTAGACAACGCTTTTCCATTCCTGGTGGTACCTGTAGTTTTGATCTGCCAAATTTACACTACTGGATTAAACAGCCGCTGGAGCTGATCCGTAGCGATATTGATAATTGGCTAAAAGAGTTCGATTTAATTAATGAAGCCATAGATATTACCTTAGCTTTTTTACGCGAAAGAGGACGTTTTACTGGGATTACAGCTGAAAATGGTTTTTATCAAGGGATAGCTGATGATAAAAGTGAGTTAATTCGAATCCAAAGTGTCACTGATGAAGGCTATTACCCGATGTTAAGTGGCAACAAATACCGGTATGCGATTCGATTTATGCTGTTTACTGCAAATGAAAATGGCAGTAGCCAAGTGACTGATTCCATCCCATTTAAAATTGCCAGTTGTTAGGAGTTTAATATTGCAATGCTAGTGTCCTGCCCCACTTGTTCTAAAAAAGTAGAATGGAATGAAAGCAGCTTATTTCGCCCATTTTGTTGTAAGCGTTGTCAGCTAATTGATCTTGGTGAATGGTCTAATGAAGAAAAGTTCATTGCCTCAAATAATCCAAATAATGATGGTAAAAACCAAACCCTTCCTGATGTTGAAGATATAGAAGCCATCCTGGCTCAACAGCAACAAGATTTTTTTAAAGAATAGGCTCCAGCGCTTCTACCATTAGTTGCAAACTTACGCGCCCCCTAAACTCATTAATATCTAGCTTGTAAGCAACTTGAATTTGCTTACATCCGTGATTAGGCCAGAGCTTTGGATCTATGTTAAATGCTATCGCATCTACCAATACCCCTGATTCGCTTTTCAACATCAATTTGAGGTGCTTACCACCCAGTAACTTTTGATCCACAGGTGTAAAGATGCCGTCAAAAATCGGCTCAGGAAAACCTTGTCCCCATGGGCCACAATCTTTTAATTGTTGAGCGAATTCCAATGAGAGTTCTTGTTGGGAAAGTTCTCCATCACTTAATACTTGCCCGCTTAGGTCTTTATCTTTTAACAACTCGTGGCTAACTTGCTCAAAAACACGTTTAAATGCAGTGAACTTGTCGGCATAAATTGTCAAACCTGCAGCCATGGCATGACCACCAAACTTAACAATCACATCAGGATAGCGACTGTTTATTTCTTCTAGCAAATCACGAATATGCAGACCTGGGATAGATCTAGCCGAGCCTTTTAATGTTTCGTCATCTTGATTAGCAAATGCAATGGTTGGGCGGTTGTATTTTTCTTTGATTTTACCGGCAACAATACCAATAACACCTTGGTGGAAATCAGACTGATAAACAATTATCCCATTTTTTGATTGGTCACCATCAATTTCCAAGCTTTCTAAACTAGCTAACGCTTGGTCTTGCATTGATTGCTGAATTTCTCTGCGTTCGCGGTTTAATGAATCAAGTTCAACAGCCATTTGCCGAGCTTTAGCATGATCAGCAGCCAATAAACATTCGATGCCCAAAGACATGTCGTCTAAGCGGCCAGCGGCATTAAGCCGTGGACCAAGAACAAAACCTAGATCACTGGACACCATTCTTTCGGAATTCTTACCGGCAACTTCTACCAAGGCTTTAATACCGGGTCGACATTTACCACTGCGAATACGTTGTAAACCTTGGTAAACCAAGACACGATTATTACTATCCAAAGGCACAACATCAGCCACTGTACCCAAAGCAACAATATCTAAAAATTCTGCTAAATTTGGTTCGGGGATGGCTCGCTTTTCAAACCATTGTTTTTGTTTTAGGTGATTTCTAAGGGCTAACATTAAATAAAACGCGACCCCTACCCCAGCGAGGTTTTTAGATAAAAACTCACAGCCAGGTTGATTAGGATTCACTATTGCATCTGCCTGAGGTAGACGATCTGCGGCCAAATGATGATCTGTTACCAAGACTTTAATTCCAAGGGCTTTAGCTCTATCCACCCCACCAAAACAAGCGATACCGTTGTCTACGGTAATTATTAATTGCGCACCTTGTTGATGGGCGACGTCGACTATTTCAGGACTTAAGCCATAGCCAAAATCAAACCGATTAGGCACTAGATAAGTGTGATCAGTAGCGCCCATTCTAGCCAAACACAGCATAGTCAGAGCAGTACTTGTTGCGCCATCGGCATCGAAATCGCCAACAATGATAATTTTAAGCTGCTTTTCCAATGCATCACTAAGCACTTCAACGGCGGCCTCGATACCAGAAAGGTTTTGATAATGCAGTAAGGCTCTTGCTCCTTTATCTAACTGACTTGCTTCTTCAATTCCTCGACTTGCAAAAATTTGTCGAATTATTGGTTGAGAAATATCGGCTAAATGAGAGTCAGGAACAGGTTGGCGACGGACAATTTTGGCTGGCATAAGATACCGTAGTTTGATGTGGCAGATGTAACACTGGGAAAGGCTCAAAACACTGGGTGTTTTGAGCCTCAATTTTATAATTTAGATTTGATTTAATTTCTGTAACAGAGCATCAGCAGGCATGTAACCACCAACCAAAGAACCGTCAGGTAATATGATGTTAGGTGTGCCATTCACGCCTACTCGTGTACCAAATGCATATTCATCTGCAACTTTATTGCTACACGTAGTGCCATTCACATCGGCTCCTGTTTTTGCTGCGGTAAGGGCACTTTGTTTATCATCAGCACACCATACTGCAACCATGTCGTAATAAGTTTGCGTATTAAGACCACCTCGAGGGTAAGCTAAATAGCGAACTGTAATACCTTTTTCGTTGTAATCGTCAATTTCACGGTGAAGTTTTCGGCAGTATCCACAGGTAATATCAGTGAAAACATTAATGACGTACTTTTCATCTTTTGCTTTAAACTCAATCACATCTTCATCAGAAAAATCAGCAACGCCTTCTAAACGAAGTTCTGACAATTTAATATCAGTTTCATTCCGCATTCCCGCATCAACATTGAAGATTCGGCCACTTACCAAGTACTTACCATCTTCACTGGTGTAAAATAGACCTTGATTAGTTGAGACTTGAGCTAAGCTAGGTACAGGTGAATCTCCGATTGCAAGAACTTTAAGCCCGAGCTTATTTTCTAGCTTTTGTTTTGTCTTAGTGTAGTCAGCACTACCCATTGAGGTATTTTGCTGTGATTCATTTTTAGGAATATTTTCAGCCTGATGTTTGACCATCACTTTTGCAGTATCTTGGGTATCACCTGCGTTTTGTGAATCTTTCATCATTGCGTAAGTTGACGCGGCTGCAACACACAAAGTCACCAAAATTAGAGGTGGTTTTATCCAGTTTTTCATTTACCTTCCTATTAATTAACCATTATTAACTACGTTGTAAGATGTAGACCTGCGAAATGAACAAAAAATTGCATCTAAACAGTTAATTTTTAGTGTTCAAAATTTTTCATTAGTTTATAACGAAAGCCACTTTGATCCAATGTAAGCGAAGCATGCAAATGCATATATTCGCACCTTTTTTGACGAATATCGCTTAATTGGAAAGCATTGATTACAGATTGACTATTTATCCTCTTGGGTGATGCTCTTCCACCAGCATTTGCAGCCTCTGTGTTGCAACATGAGTATAAATCTGTGTTGTAGATAAATCACTGTGACCCAACAACATTTGCACAACCCTCAAATCTGCACCGTGATTCAGTAAGTGAGTAGCAAAGGCATGACGCAAAGTATGAGGTGAGAGATGGGTCTGAATACCAGCAACAAGTGCATAATGTTTTATTCGATGCCAAAACGTTTGTCTGGTCATCATCACCCCACGATTACTCGGAAAAACGATGTCTGATTCAGTCTTCAAAAGGTTACCGCGTGCTAACTTAATAAACCTCAATAACCATTCAATAGCTTCTTCTCCAAGGGGCACTAATCGCTCTTTATTACCTTTACCGGTAACCCGTATTACCCCTTGTTGTAATCCCATTTGTTCCATACGCAAAGACACTAATTCCGATACCCGAAGACCGGTGGCATATAATACTTCCAACATTGCCTTATCTCTAAATTCAATTGGGTTATCGATGTTTGGGGCATTGAGTAAATCATCGACCTGCTCTTCACTTAGGGTTTTAGGTAGGGATTGCGGTAGCTTAGGGTTACGCATTTGTGCAATAGGATCATCTTCTCGCAACTTTGATTGCAGTAGGTAGATATTGAACATACGCAGACTACTTAAAAAACGAGCCATACTGCGTTCAGACTTTTTTAAGTCGTATTGAAAGGCTAAGTATTGGTCGATATCAGATTTAGTAAATTGTTGCAGAGAAAAATTAGCCAAATGCTTTTCTGCAAAGGTACAGAATTTCAATAAATCTGAGCGGTAGGCGTTTAGGGTGTGCTCGCTTAAACCTTTTTCTATCCAAATAGAATCAATAAAGGTTTCAATTAATGTTAGATGATGATCTTGTACTGTCACTTACTGTTCCTTTCTCATCATTTAACGGAGGTTTTTAAGCATCATTTTGGCTTCTTCTGAACCTTTTTCTACCGCCTTCTCAAGCCAACTCTTAGCCTTCTTAGGATCTGACTTAGTGCCAACGCCTTGCATATAGGCTTTTGCTGTCGCAAGCATACCTTCGACAGAGCCCCACTTAGCACTTTGCTCATAAAAAACGGTGGACAATACCGGGTCTTTTTTAAGCCCATTATCTGTCTCATGTAATTGCCCCAGTCCAAAAGCGGCAGCAGAATTTTGCATTCCGTAGGCAATAATATAATACGACTCCGACTTCTGTGGATTAACCTCTACGAGTTCGCCGCTTGCATATATGTAGCCTAATTCAACCAGAGCACTTTGATTATTGGTGGCGGCACTTTGTTCAAGATATTTCAATCCAACATCGATGTTCTGTTCTCGGCCCTCACCGTAAAAATAACAGTAGCCAACATCATACAATGCACTTTGCAAATCGAACTCAACCGCTTTTTCATAGTAGTCACAGGCTAGCTTATAATCTGACTCGCCGTGCTCACCCAAATAGTAGATATCTGCGAGGTTCTCTGCTGCGAAGCCATTACCTTGGCTGGCTGCTTTTTGGTACCAACTTATAGCACTTTCAAGGTCTTTTTCTACCCCGTTACCATAGCGTAAAGCAGTCGCGTAGTTGTTTTGTCCTGTGGGATTACCGCCTCGGGCAGAAAATTGATAAAAGTTAACAGCCCTTTCTAAATCAACGGGTACACCTTCTCCATGTTCGTAAATGTAACCTAAATTCGCAGCAGCTCGAAAACTGCCTTTATTTACCGCTTGCACATAATAGGCGATTGATTGTTTTATGTTTTTTTCAACGAGCTCACCTGCACGATAAATGACTCCTAATTCAAACAAGGCATCTTTATCCCCTAACTGAGCGGCTTGTTTAAAACGTTGAATACCAAGAGGCACATTTTTGTGATGGTCAATTTCAATGAATGCTAAACCATAAGCACAACTGGCTATTTCTTTGGCGCTACTTTGGGGATCATCTATGACCTGCTCATAGAATTTAACCGCTAAATCGTAATTCCGCTTTTCGACTTCATCCCCATACAAATCTCCTAATCTACAACCGGCTAATTGAAAACCAGCATCTAAGGATTGTTGAAAATACTCTACTGCTTGTGACAAATCGCGTTTCACTCCGCGGCCAAAACGATAAGCCAGAGCAAGGTTATACAGAGCGTTAGGCTCTCCTTGTTGTGCAGCTTGTTGATACCAATAGACCGCCTTTTTTCTATCCTTGCTGATACCAAAGTGAGAAAAGGTGTATAAGATCCCATAATCTAGCTGAGCTTTGGCATAACCTTGCTGCGCCAACTCCTCTATTATTGCCAATCCAGCTTCACTATCTTGTTGATTGTTCCAGCTTCCGTTTAATAAAATATGCGCGTAATCTAATTTTGCGCGTGGATATTTTTCACCTAAACGTTGCAGTAAATAGCTAAGTTTTTGGTTAACTAAGGGCGTGATCAAGCCAAAGGTTGTATTGTAATTATTAATAGCAGTGCGCCAATATGAATAATATTCTTCAGATAAGTTAGCTAATAACAAATCAAACGCTGAACTATTATTGGGTTGATTTAAAAACCCCTCCAACCAAGTATTAGTCGCCTCTTCAGCCCCTAGCGTTTTTACATTATATTGGTATAAGTGTGCGGCTTCCTCTGCTTCGAAAGGGTCTTGGGTGGATAACATATACTGTCCAAGAGCAGCACTGGCATTAATAAATCCATTTTCTGAATAGGTGAGCAAATCATCCATTCTAAATTCGAACTCATTATTATTTTGTTGGTGCAAATAAGCATAAGCTAATGCAACAGACGCTACCGCACCTAAATTCTCAGCGTTTTCCAATGACTGAATAACCAACTCTGGATGATCATTCTTTAGCCAGGTGTTAAATTGCCAAAGAAACGCCGCTATGCTGCCCGTTTGGAAACGGTTTTCCATTTGTATTTTAGCTAACTGCTTACTTTTTCCATTTTGCGGGATAAGTAAGTTTTGTTGGCGGGCAAAAAACTCGGTATTTTCCACATAGTAAACGGAGTATTTAGAAGTGATGCTGTCCATTGCATGTACTTTGAATACAACTTGATTCCCTAAACGAACCATTTCCATATCAAAAACACTGATACCCACCCAGTTAAAGATGATTTGCGCTTCATAAAGCTCTCGAATGGTAATCGCTTGTTGAGGAGTTTTACCGTTTCCCGATTGCAATAACAGAGTTGAAATAAGGTCAATTTTAGACCTAATTTGCATACCTAACTCGTCGTTTGCGGCGCTTTCGGCACAATGTAAAGCCATTCGATAGGCCATTAAACTTGTATTATTCAACGCTAGCGTATCTTCGATAGCCCGTTGATGCTGGTTACTACAAAAATCCTCTTCTGGCCAAGAATTTAAACGTTCCAATTGTTGATTGTAAGGTTCGATAACAGATTTAACATCCGCTATAAAAAATTGGTTTATTTGCTGTAACCAGTATTTTTTATCCTCACTCATATTCGTGGTATCAAAATCCAAGACTATGGGTGGAGTGACATATTTAGCAGGTTGTGTTGCCGTTGTTGCACACCCTGCCAGTCCTCCACCGATTACCAAGGTAGAAGTTAGGACTTGCAACAAACACACCCAATTTGGTCTCATTTCATTTGAACCCTTTGACTTGCTTAATCAAATCATACGCCGACTGTATATCCTGGGCCTTATTTTTTGCTATTTCAATGGCTTGTTTAGGTAGACCTTTAGACACCAACTTATCGGGGTGGTATTCCGTCATTAGCTTGCGATAAGCCTTTTTGATTGTGCGACTGTCATCGCTTTGATTAACCCCTAAAATCTTATAAGCATCGGCTAATGATTGTTGCTGGGAATAATGGGGTTGTTGCGAGTGGGAGCGACTACGGTTACCACCAGAGTTCCCGGTACGAAAACGAATCTCCGCTTCATACATGGAAAGCAAATATAAAAACTCATGCTCTTTGAATCCCAAGTGACGAGCGGCATTTTCCAATAACCGTTGTTCTTTTTTATCTAATTTTCCATCCACGAAAGCCGCTTGAATTAGGATTTCTAAGAACACCTGTAGGACATCACGTCGACCATGACAAGAGGCTTTAAATTCACGCAGAACCTCATCCACCGGAAAGTCATTGGCTTTACCTTCACGAAATGCTTGCTGCGCTTCTTTGCGAGTATCTCCTTGCAGATTCATTTGATCCATCAAGGCTGTAGCCATGCGTATTTCAGAATCGGTAACTTGGCCGTCAGCTTTGGCGATGTGACCCATCAAGGAAAATAGCGCGTGGAAAAATATCGCTTGAGATTTCAGCTCATCTTGACTGGTAAAAAATCGACTGAACCCGCCCATTTGATTAAAATCACGACTGTATCCTTTATCGAAAAAATGACCGATGATAAATCCAATCAACGCTCCTATCGGGCCTCGGAACATAAACCCAAAAACAGTCCCTAACACTCTTCCCCAAATCGGCATTGTTACCCTTCCATATTATTAATTTCTTCTAAACGTTGCGGCGTACCTATATCAAACCAAATGCCAGGATGAAGCT
The DNA here is from genome assembly GCF_039982535.1 of Aliiglaciecola sp. Lineage (NCBI taxonomy): Bacteria > Pseudomonadati > Pseudomonadota > Gammaproteobacteria > Alteromonadales > Alteromonadaceae > Aliiglaciecola > Aliiglaciecola sp. The sequence goes on along the minus strand of NZ_JBDWYG010000017.1, from coordinate 35,328 downwards.
GACCAGTAAGTTGGTTTTTATCTGCTAAATCAAAAAGAAGCGGTGCCAATGGTGATTTGCGCCCTTCCAGATTAGCGAACAAATTCACATCATAAACGGCTATTCCGCTAAAAGTGAATTGATTAGGTGGCTGACGCACAACTGTGTTTCCAGTTAAGTTAAAGTCGCCCTTTAGGTTATGTGGGGGGTTATTGACTAAAACCAAATGGCCCAGGCTGCCATTTAACTCACTGGGTAGACAACTAAACTCAAAATCTGAAAAAACATCTCCATTTATCACCGTAAAACAACGTTGTTCATGCAAACATCGTTTAATTAATGGCAATGCATTGACGATTCCCCCTGCAGTTTCCAATGCGGCAGGTTCAGCAGAATAGTGAATCTGCAAATTAAATTGTGAACCATTCCCCAGATAGGCTTCAATTTGTTCACCCAACCACGCATGATTGATGACCACATGCTCAAAACCGGCAGAACCTAGCTTTTCTAAGTGTAACTCAATTAAGGTTTTACCTTTGACCTTCAACAATGGTTTGGGAGTTGTATCCGTCAGAGGTCGCATACGTTCACCTCTGCCAGCTGCCAAAATCATAGCGACTTTCATTTAGATAACGCCAATAATTTGGGTTTAACTATCTTGTCTATTAGGGCAACCAACTCCGTTAACTCCGAATATTTTTTACCAACCTCAAGAATATAATCTAAGGTACGAGGTATATGGGTTAAATAATCACTTTTACCATCACGATGAAAGAGTCGACAAAATATTCCGCTTGCTTTGAGGTGCCTTTGCATTCCGCTCACATCAAACCAATATGAGAAATCTTGCCATGGATATTGTTCATAAAAACGTTGATGAAATTGACGTAATAATTCATCTACTTGTTCACTAGGCCACTTCTGATAGCAATCTCTTAATAACGATACCGCATCGTAGGTAATTGGGCCAATTACCGCATCTTGAAAATCAATCACGCCAATATCGCCATTGGCTAACAACATCAGGTTGCGACTATGAAAGTCTCGATGCACGCCGACTTGAGGTTGAGATTTAAATGTTCGATGCAAAAATTCGTAGGATTTTTCTACAGTATCCAGTTGGCTTTTTGTTAGCTTGATGTTTAAATGCACCTCGATTAACCAATGGGTAAAAATGTACTTTTCTTTTGCTAACAATTCGTCATCGTAAAGGGGTAAAGGTTGACCGTTTGTCACCATACACGATTGAATGGCGGGAATTTGATTAAGCGCTTGGGTATACAGTTGGTGCATCGTATCCAAATTTAGCCCTTGGCTAAATTGCATATCGCCAAAATCTTGTAAGCAGTAAAAACCCAGTTTGGGATTATGGGCTAGCACTTTTGGTACTATAACTTGATGTTGGAAATAGGCATTGGCAAGATTGACAAATTTGCAGCTATCTTCGAATTCCGGTGGTGCGTCTACCGCAATAATTGAGGTATGAGTTAATTCATCCCTAAATCGAAAATAGCGACGAAAACTCGCATCGCCAAAAATCATTTCTATTTTCTGGCATTTAAACGCGGTAGAAGAATTTATCCATTCTAACAATGCCTGCTCAATTTGCACTATTTGTGTCACTTTTTACCTCATATTTGTGGTATAAATATAGCCATTGCGAGAGCATAATAGATCAAAGGAAATCCATTGTGGTGTATTTTTTGGGAAGTTTATTAGTAAATCGTGTTCAAGCACTTAAAATTTACACTTTTAATGTCGATTATCGACCTCTACATGGCAATTTAACTTAGACCCTGTATGCAAATTAACCAAATCACTTCTTTACTCCTAACCTGCACTGTTGGGAGTGTTGCGGCTCAAGCTCAGCCCATTTCTTCTTGTAAAATTAATACAGAAGAGTTTATTTCTGACCAATCTATATCAGCCGACCAAATTAGAGTCAAAGCTAATCGCGCTGAAATCCAGCAAAATCGTTATGCGACCTTTGAAGGCGATATCATTATTGATAACGAAAAAGCCCGGATTTTGGCTGACAATGCCACTATTGATAAAGACAATACCGAATTAAAAGCCTCAGGTGATGTTAGTTATAACGATAATTTGATGGTAGTGCAAAGTAGCGATGTTCGATTGAATACAACTTCTGGCCAATTATCCATGAGCAATACCGAATATCATTTACGTCAATTCGGTGGAAGAGGCGCTGCTGGCGTAATAGATATTGATGAGCAAGTAGGCATCGAGTTAACAGACGTGAGTTACACGACTTGCCCTGAAGGTGATGAAGATTGGAAGATAAATGCTAGCAGCATTAAAATTGAAGAGGATGCCTTATGGGGGGAAGCGGTCAATACGGTTTTCTACTTGAAAGATATTCCAGTTTTTTATCTACCGTACTTTGTCTTTCCGGTATCTGATCAGCGGCAAACAGGATTGTTATTCCCCGAGATTACCACTTCAAGCACCACAGGATTAGATTACGAACAACCGTTTTACTGGAATATAGCCGAAAATTACGATGCCACGTTTTCACCTCGAATTATGACTGATCTTGGCGTGATGTTAAAAACTGAATTCCGCTATCTAACTGAGCAAAGCGACGGACAAATCAATATAGAATATTTAGATAACGATAAAAGTACCAGTGACAGTGACGCTAGATACTTTTATCGGTTGTTGAATTCCACCAGCATTGGCGAAAATTGGAACTTGAACATTGATTACAATGCGTTGAGTGACGATAACTATATTGTTGATTTCGGCTCGGATTTTTATAATCGTGCCGACACTCACTTGTATCAAACAATGGCACTGAATTATTACAGTGATAGCTTGGACTTTTCGCTTAGCTTCAAAGATTTTGAGATTATCGGTGATCATCCAACCAATTATCGTGCTCTACCTGAGTTGAAACTGAATTATCAAGCCGATATGTTTGCCGGATTAGAGTTTCGATTTAACTCAGAACTCGCTTATTTTGAAAATAAACAAGCAGACTTACCCAAGGCAACTCGATTTCATATAGCTCCGAGTGTGGCATTGCCATTGCGCGCTCATTGGGGTGAGTTTTTAGCAGAAGCTACGCTATTAAATACCTATTATCGTCAAGATAATATCGAAGGAACGGCACTAACTGAGCGTGCCAATCGCTCCTTGGCACAAGGGCGTATTTTCGGCGCTTTGCATTTTGAAAAAGATATTCAGTGGTTTGATAATGAACTCAGACAAACATTGGAACCCAAAATTCAGTACTTGTACACTAGTTACGAAGACCAAAATGATATAGGGCTTTATGACACAACCCGTCTTTTAAACGACTTCAATGGTTTGTTTCGAGGTCAAGAATTTACTGGTTTAGACAGAATTAGCGACAACAATCAGGTAACCGTTGGTTTAACCACCAGAATATTAGATGAAAATAGTCGGGAACAATTTGCCCTTAGTTTAGGTCAAATTTTCTATCTCAAAGAAAACCGTGTCGTCGCAGCGAGTAAAGATGAAGATCAATCTGCCCTAGCCTCTGAACTAGATTGGCAAATAGGCAGCAAATGGTTTGCTCACTCAGAAATACAGATTGCGACCAAAACTGATAAAGTAGAGCGCAGCAGTATTTCATTGGAATATCAATTGAGTGAAGATAAAATATTCCAATTGAACCACAGATTTGTGCGGAATTTATCAGGCGAAAAAATAGATCAAATGGGATTAACCGCAAGTTGGCCTCTCGCTGAAAATTGGCATTGGGTCGGTAGGTGGTATAAAGATTTAAACACCCAACGTACCATCGAAACCTATACGGGTATCCAGTACGAGTCTTGTTGTTGGGCAATTAGCATTGTTGGTCAGCGGTACTTAAGCAACCGATATGATGATTCTGGTTTACAAGACACGCAGGAATTTGAGACCAGTGTTAATTTGAAATTTAGCTTTAAATTTACGGGTGGCGAAGCAAGAACGAGCCGCCGAGATATGCTCGAAGATGGTCTTTTTGGTTACCGCCAATCTTACCTGATAAATTAATAACAGATATAATGTCCTAATTAAGGACATTTCCACAACGTTTTGAGTAAAAGTAATAAACATGAAATTATTAGTCGTCGCTATAGCTTTAACCACACTTCTTACCTTTCAAAGTGTGGCGCAACAGGTTTCGTTAGATAAAGTAGCCGTCATAGTTGATCAGGGAGTCATTTTAGAAAGTGAAATAAAAGCCTTGGTTGAACAAGTGAAACGTAATGCTGAAACCAATAATCAAACTTTACCTTCAGATCGTGCTTTGCGCACACAGGCAATTGAAAAATTAGTCACTGATAATCTACAAACTCAAATGGCTCAAAAAATGGGGATACAAATTAGCGATCCTCAACTTGACCAGACAATTGCAGGTATTGCCGCAAATAATAATTTGCCCATGGACCAATTTAGAGCCGCTATCGCCCGAGATGGTATCCCGTTTGAAGTCTACCGCGAAGATATTCGAAAAGAATTAATCACCCAAGAAGTAAGACGAGCAAATGTTCGTAGAAGGGTTTATATCACGCCTCAGGAAATCGAAAACTTAGTTAAGTTAATTGATGAGCAAGGCGCGGAACAAGCAGAATACAACTTAGGGCATATATTGATTGGTTTTCCGCCGCAACCTACCGATGAAGATATTGCTAAAGCAAAATCAACGGCAGACAAAGTATTAGAATTACTTAACAGTGGTTCTGATTTCACACGGATAGCCATAGCCTCATCTTCTGGCTCTAAAGCATTGGAAGGTGGTGATTTAGGTTGGATGAATATCAACTCCATGCCGACTCTGTTTGCAGAAGCTGTGCAAGATAAAGGCAAAGATGAAGTCGTTGGACCGATACGCAGTGGTGCTGGTTTCCATATTCTAAAGGTCAAAGATTTACGTGGCGTTGAGGTTGTAAAAGTACAGGAAGTGAATGCCAGGCATATACTTATCAAACCGTCAGTGATCTTGAGCGATGAAAAAGCAAAAGAGAAACTAGAAGAATTCCGTAAACAAATCGTCGCCGGTGAAGCCACATTTGAAGATCTCGCTAAAGAGCACTCTGCAGATCCAGGTTCAGCAATCAAAGGCGGTGAGTTGGGCTGGAATGATCCGAATATCTATGTTCCTGCGTTTAAAGATGCCTTAGCGAATCTAGAAGCTGATGAAATCGGTCAACCTTTTCGCTCTTCACACGGCTGGCATTTAGTGCAAATGATCGGCAAGCGAGTTGACGATGCCACCGATAAACGCAAAGAAGATAAAGCCTATCAGCTTATTTTCAATCGTAAATTTACTGAAGAAACCGATGCTTGGTTAAGAGAAATGCGCGATGCAGCTTACATCGAGGTGTTAGACTCCTCATCTGAATTAGGAAGTTAAATTGCCCTTTAAAATAGCGATCACGCCAGGTGAACCAGCAGGAGTTGGGCCTGACCTTATTATTCAATTAGCGCAAAAACAGTGGGATGCCCAACTAGTTGTATTTGCTGACCGTAACATGTTAGCTGAACGGGCAGAGATGCTTGGATTGCCCTTAACTCTGCTTGATTACGAAAAGGGAGTTGTCCAAGTACAAGAGCCTGGACAGCTTTATATCATCGATATTCCGGCGAAAGTTAAAGTGGTTGCTGGTCAACTTGATGCCAAAAATGGTTTATACGTTGTGGAAACGTTACGTCAAGCCTGCGCTAAAAATATGAGTCAAGAGTTTGATGCGGTTGTAACCGGCCCGGTGAATAAAGGCATTATCAACAAAGCCGGTATATCCTTTAGTGGACATACGGAATATTTTGCCAGTCAATCTAACACCCAAGACGTGGTGATGATGTTATCCACAGAAGGCTTGCGAGTGGTTTTAGCCACTACTCATATCCCGTTAGCTTATGTGGCAAAAGCCATAACTCGGGAAAGGTTACACAAGGTGCTGCACATAGTGCACACCGATATGAAGCTTAAGTTTGGGATCCCTACTCCGCACATTTTTGTGTGTGGATTAAACCCTCATGCCGGTGAAGATGGGCATTTAGGGCGAGAAGAAATTGATATCATAATTCCTGCATTAGAGGAATTACGTGAACAAGGGCTGAAAATCACCGGTCCTTTGCCAGCAGACACTATGTTTCAAGAAAAGTATATGCAGCAAGCTGACGTCATTCTTACTATGTTCCATGACCAAGGGTTACCTGTTTTAAAATACAAAGGATTTGGACAGTCGGTTAACACCACTTTAGGCCTTCCCTTTATTCGCACATCCGTCGACCACGGAACCGCATTAGATTTAGCTGGAACAGGTGAAGCCAATCCAGGAAGCTTCGAATGTGCCATCAATGACGCGCTAAAATTGGCAGTAAAAAGCATATGAGTAAACAACATTTAGGTCACACAGCACGTAAACGATTTGGTCAAAACTTCCTTCACGATGCGTACATTATTGATCAGATTGTCTCGGCTATTCACCCTGTTGACGGTGAGAACTTAGTTGAAATAGGTCCAGGTTTGGCGGCCTTAACTGAGCCAGTATGTGAGCATATAAGCAAACTTAACGTAGTTGAATTAGACCGAGACTTAGCAAATCGACTTAGATCTCACCCATTCATTTCGAAAAAATTAAATGTAATAGAAGCTGACGCATTAAAATACGATTTTTCCCAGTTGTGTGATGAGCAAAACCCATTGCGTGTATTTGGCAACTTGCCTTACAACATATCAACGCCTTTAATGTTCCACTTATTCTCTTTTGCCAATAAAATCAAAGACATGCATTTTATGCTGCAAAAAGAAGTAGTTAATAGGTTAGCCGCTAAAGCAGGCGAAAAGAATTACGGCAGACTATCCGTTATGGCTCAATATCACTGCCAAGTGATACCGGTTCTACATGTTCCGCCTGGGGCGTTTAACCCACCACCAAAAGTGGATTCTGCTGTAGTACGGTTATTACCCCATGACAAAAAACCAGTTGAAGTGATTGAACAAAAAATGTTGAATCAAGTCTGCGCCCAAGCGTTTAATCAACGCAGAAAAACCATTCGCAATAGCTTAAAAAAGTTGATTGAAGAAAAACAGCTTGAAGATTTAGGGATTAACCCTGAGTTAAGAGCAGAAAATCTGAGTCTTGCAGATTTCGCAATTGTAGCTAACTTCCTCTCTCAACAAGGAGCTTAAACATAATGGACCCTAAGGATATTTGCATAGACGTGCAAACTCAGTATCTGGAAGATAGATTTCCAGAAAGCGAGGAAAAATATGCATTTGCATACAAAATAACAATCACCAATAACAGTCAAGATGAGGTCACCCTACTCAATCGTTATTGGCTCATTACCGATGGAAATGGCGACAAATCCGAAGTTTCTGGTAAAGGTGTGGTTGGAGAACAACCTTTAATTAAACCCAGTGAATCTTTTCAGTATACTAGCGGCGCCATATTGGACACACCTGTAGGGACAATGCAGGGCCACTATGAGTTTAGCTGTGACGAAAATGATGAATTGCTTAAAGTGCCTATTGAAGTGTTTAGGTTAGCTGATACAAACGTTCTTAATTAACCGTTAAACAAGCATTGCGCAAATTATATGTCTAATTATGTAGTGGGTGATATCCAAGGTTGTTACGCCGGTCTGCGGCAACTGCTAGACAAAGTACAATTTGATCCCAGCCAAGATAAATTGTGGGCGGTAGGCGATCTTGTGGCCAGAGGCCCAGACTCTCTCGACACCCTACTATTCCTAAAGTCCCTAGGTAGCGCATTTGAAACTGTGTTAGGCAATCACGACTTACATTTTCTTGCCATATTAGGAAAATTAAAAAAAGCTAAACGGAGCGACTTTTTAGAGCCTCTTTTACAATCTCCCCACGCAGAAGAGCTTTCAAATTGGTTGAGAAGCAAGCCTTTGGCTTTACGCATAAACAAAGATACCCTGCTTAGTCATGCTGGCTTATATCCACAATGGTCCTTTAAAAAAGCTCTAGGCTTAAGTGATGAAGTGAGTGCTGTTCTGGCCGGCCCCCAATATTTAAGTTTATTGTCTTCCATGTATGGTTCTAAACCAGACCGTTGGGAAGAAGAACTACAAGACAGGGATCGATTACGCTTTATCATCAATGCATTTACCCGTATGCGTTATCTCAAAAAGTCATCTATATTGGAATTTGAGACAAAATGCGCACCAAATAAACTCAATAATACTTTGAAGCCTTGGTTTACCGTCAAAAATGACAATATCAATAAGCATCAGCGCATTATATTTGGTCACTGGGCTACGTTAATGGGAAAAACCAATTCTAATCAACATGTTGCCCTAGACACAGGGTATGTTTGGGGTAACACCATGACGCTATATTGTATTGAAAGTGAAAGTCGAATTAGCGTTCAAAATAATAGTAAACAACTCACCTGATACTTACCTTCTTCCTTTCTAAAGGATCAGCGTCAAATGTCGATAATTTAATTAGAATCTAATTTATTAATTAATTCAGTGTGTTATTCCATGTTACGTAACTTATTTCTGGTTTTTCAACGGGTAGTGACTTAGTTAAAGCAAGGTCGCAAAATTTCATTTGGGATTTATACTTAGTAATCGTTTTATGTACGTATCAATTCATTTAGTCATTATGTTTAATGAGAACCAGTGTTAGACTGATTTTCATAGTTAAGTTACATAATTTATGACTTTTATGTCAAAGTTTGACACACTTAAATCCGTATTGTTAAAAGTTTGATCTTGGCAAATATAATAATAATAAGATCACTAAATCAGAGGAATATCTAAATGAAAATATCAGTCGCATTAAGAGTAATAGGCGGATTTGCCGTTATTTCTGTTCTACTGCTGGTAATAGGTGTTTCTTCGCTATTTAATTTTAACTCCATTGACTCGGCAACTGATGAAGTTAATACATTGGCCATCCCCACGCTTAACGCGAGTAATCAACTTAAAATATCATTTTTGAATATGGGAAGGCTGACGGTTGCCGGTTTTTATGAAACAGACTCTGATGCTTTAAATAGTCAGTTGGAAAACCTACTAACAAGTGAATCAAACTTCAAAAGTGAAGTGACGATGATCAAAAGTAAGGTTAGTAAAGACCCGACTTTCAGCCAAGCCTTGCAGAATGTAGAAGGCATTTATCAGCAGTACAATAGCAACGTCACCAATATGTTCGAAAACCGAAAAGCCTACTTAGATGAAGGGGCTCGACTAGCGGATATTGTTGAAAACGTTGAGGACAACTCAGATGACTCTTCTACGCTGCTTTTAGATTTCTCAGATTTGGATAGCGTACAAAGCGACGCCCAGTTAAGTAAAGCGGCTGAAATTGGCAGCACTTTAGAATCCACATTACTATCTCTTTTAACGGTTAGTGCCGACTATATTAAAACAGAAAACTTAGTTCGAGCCGATACTATCGGTAACGAAGTTGAGTTGGTTATTGGTCAGATATCAGCACAGTTAGCGGATATGCAGGCTTTGGTTGGCTCACGAGATGACAGCGGCACTATGCAAGAAATCACCAATCTTGTGAACTCTGTCATTAGCTCGGTTACCGCATCAGATGGACTTTTAAACACCCAAGTAACACGCTTAAACAATCAAATAAAATCAGCAGAAGCATTAGCAGCCTCTGAAGAAAATATTCAACAAGCTATCGCAGAGTTAAATGCATTGCTGCAGGTCGCAGAAGAAAAGACTAACGCCATGAAAGAACAGGTAGCAAATCGTGTATCTTTAGGCACTACCGTCATCATCGTGTTAACCATTGTCTCAGCAGTATTAGCCGCTTGGATAGCATGGGCGAGTGTCAGAGCCATTACAGTACCCCTTAGAAAGGTAAATGAAGTTTTACATGTTGTCTCCTCTGGTGATTTGACGCGCAAGTTAGATGATACCTCCGATGACGAGTTTGGCGAGTTAGCCACCAGTGTTAATAATCTTATCGAAAGCCTGAAAACCCTAATAAGTGGCATCAGCACCCGGGCCTCTCAACTGGCTGCAGCATCTGAACAAACCTCAACGGTAACCGCTCAAACAACTCATTCCATTCAGAATCAGAAGTCCCAAGTTGCTCAAGTAGCAACTGCAACCACGGAAATGCACAGTACGTCACAAATGGTCACCCAAAGCGCGGAAGACACCTTGAACCAGATTCGTCACGCCGATAAAGAAGCGGAAAAAGTAAAAGGTATTTCTTTAAATAATAAGATGACCATCGAAAAACTAGCAATTGATGTGGATGACGCGGCTAATGTAATCAATAAACTTCATCAAGATAGCGCGAGCATAGGCGGGATATTAGACGTGATCCGCGGTGTGGCTGACCAGACTAACCTATTAGCCCTTAACGCCGCCATAGAGGCTGCAAGAGCCGGTGAACACGGTCGAGGTTTTGCTGTAGTAGCCGACGAAGTGCGAACCCTTGCCAGCCGCACGCAAAAATCAACTCAAGAAATTAATGATATGATTGAAGTGCTACAAGCTGGCGCCGAAAAAGCCGTGATGGTGATGAATCAAGGTAAAGAACAAGCCACTGTGTGTGTGGATGAAACGGAAAAAGCCACTCAAGCTTTGGATTTGATCACGGAAGCTGTGCATAGAGCCCATGATGTTAGTAGCCAAATTGAACAATCAGCTAGGGAACAAAATGTGGTATCTCAAGAGATCAGTGAAAAGCTTGAGAATATAGTAGGCATTGCCGAAGAAACCTCGACGGGTGCGCAACAAACCGCAGATTCAAGTGAAGAAGTCGCCCGGTTAGCAGAAGAGCTACAAGCCTCTATTCAACAATTTAGAGTCTAAATTACGCCAGACGACAACTATTGTAAAAACAAAAACGCTGCTTAAAAGCAGCGTTTTTTTATGGGACTTAGTAAGTTTACTGAGTTTATTCGAAAAGCGAACGGTGTAGCTCTTTGACAATTTCAGTACTGTCATCCTGATGTACTAGGAATGACATATTGTGTGGGTTAGCCCCATAACAAATCATACGTAAGTTATAATCTCTGACTGACGAGAATATTTTTGCTGAAACCCCTGCAGCACTATGCATATTGTTGCCAACCACTGTAACCAAATCATAATCACTCTCGACGACCACCTCACAGAAATCTCGCAATTCATCAAGGGTTTCACGATTAAGCTTTTCAGCCATGGAATTGGTGGGATTATCTAGAGTGAATGAAACTGCAATTTCAGAGGTGGTGACCAAATCGACACTTAAACTATGTTTAGCGATGATCGTAAACACTTGCTGCAAGAAGCCTTGAGCATGCATCATTTTAGGTGTTTTAACGGTTACCATAACTTGTTTTTTACGACGAGTAATCGCTCGGTACGGCGGTTCATTATCACAATCTCTGACAATCCAAGTACCGCCTTTTTCTGGCTCTTTGCTTGAGCCCACAAACACCTTAATGTTCTTACGTAGGGCCGGTTCCATAGTCGCAGGATGCAGTACTTTTGCGCCAAAGTTTGCCATTTCGGCAGCCTCATCGAAGCTTAATTCTGGGAGCGGTCGAGCGGCATCGGTGATGCGAGGATCTGTAGTGAATACGCCGACTACGTCAGTCCATATTTCACAACTCACTGCATCCAAAGCTTCAGCCAGTAGAGCCGCACTAAAGTCACTGCCGCCACGGCCCAAAGTGGTTGTTCTACCTTGCTCATCAGCGCCAATGAACCCTTGAGTAACATAGACTTTTTGCGATAGCTCTGGTTTCATCACTTGGCTTGCTAAAGATTTGATTTCATCGATTTGTGGAACAGCCTCACCAAATGCCGAATTGGTTCTTAGCACGTTGCGCGCATCAAAGTTCTCGGCTTTTACGCCCTGCTCTTTTAGCACTTCAGCAATTAGCAAAGATGACATTCTCTCTCCGAAAGATAATAATTTGTCTTTCAAGTCATCTCGGTGCAACAACTCTTCGTGGTAGGCCACTTTTTCCATTGCTTCAAATAAAGACTGCAATTTTTCGGTAACTTGCTCTGGCTCTGCAAGTTCTGCGACAATTCCATTTTCAATGATTTTAATCTGCTCAATGGTTTGTGCAATTTGTGCATGAGTCAATGCCGTATTAGCAAGACTAACCAAATGATTAGTTACTCCAGCAGATGCACTCACCACTACAACACGAGTAGATGAGTTAGCCGCGATTATCTTTGCGCAGTTTTGCATTGCGGCATAATTTGCCACACTTGTGCCACCAAACTTGGCGATATTAAGGTCAGGAATTGTCACGCTTGATCCTCTTTGAAAATAATCGCAGTAAATTACCAGATATAAACTTATTTAAAAGCAATAAATCGCAATTTCCTTCGATTAGTTTTGCATTGAATATGCATTTTTTAACTGAATAGTTATTTACTTTTTTCAAATAAACATTCAAAAGTGATATTTACCCATGAGTGTCATGAGCACAAGTGGATATTTCCTTCGCAGCTCGACTCTCTTTAGGTACTAGTTTAATTTGCTTTTATGGGCAAGCTTAGCGGCGTTATCTTCCCAGTTTTGGCCGTCAAAAGGGACAATAGTGATATTAGCGGGTTTAGTATCTAAACAACGTACATTGACGTCGACACCATCGGGATTAGAACGCGGAATATAAAAGGGTTTTGCCCCACAGACTTTGCAAAAAGTATGTTTAGCCACGCCAGAATTGAATCTGTATTCAGTTAAAACCTGTTCGCCAGAAATTAATCTAAAGTGCTGTTTGGGGACAATTAAATGCAAAAATCCAAACTTACTGCACACCGAACAATTGCAATCCTCAACTTCGACCTGCTCGCCAGACTCCACTTCAAATTGAACCGCTTTACAATGACAACTGCCCGTATATTTCATTAGATTCCCCTTAACTATATTTGCAATAAACCCAGAAGTTTATAAATCAGTTGCTCCTCTATTTGGGTATATTAACGTTTACAACGTCTCCAACTTTCACTTTATGCTTGGCAAACCAGCCTAAGTTCATTTCCAACGCGTATAGCACTTCCGTTGAAGAGTTGATGGAGGTTAAGTCATGGGGCTGCATCCCTAGTATGTCAGTTATCATTCCTTGTTCATCAATGTAGGCAACGTCGAGGGGAATAAAGGTATTTTTCATCCACATACCGGCAATACGAGGTCGAGAATATTTAAATAACATTCCACAACTGTCGCACAACTCTTTTCGATACATTAACCCTCTGGCGCGCTGCTCAAAAGTTTTTGCATATTCCACTGTTAATTCAATTTCATTAATTTGTACTTTAGCTTCTTCAAACTCTAAAGCATGGCTGACAGTAGATAATAGTGACAGACCAATGAACAGGACTGTCGCGTATAAATTTTTAGCTATAGTTTTTTGCATGAATATCCTTCAACGCCATCACTTGTTTGTCAGGTTTTATAATGTCCCTGAAAACACTGGCTCTTGACTATAAAACACTGTTGTTGATTATATCCTACCTGAGTATTGGCGGTATTAGCAGCAGCATGACCTAAAAATTCTTTAGTTAAACTTGTGTATCATGCTGTCACGCTAAACAAGACTAGCATGAACCACAGAGGCTGCATCAATTCTCCAGGTTTTTGTGGTTAATGTTAATAGGAATAGCGCTAAGAGTATCTAGTTCCTATCCGCAAATTTAAACAACTAACATGCATAAAAAAACCGAACGAATCAAAGATTACGTTCGGTTTTGTTATTCCTTTAAACTTTGCTGATTAATGCCAAAGCTTAACTGGGCAATGAATGCCTAAGTAAATGTTACTTAGGCAATATTCAATGCTGGAATGATCTTATCTTTAGCAGCTTCTTCAGCTTGCTTAAACTCTTCGATACGGTCGAAGTTTAAGTAGCGGAATACGTCACCAGACATAGACTCAATCTTATTCGCATATTCCATGTACTCAGCAGTAGTAGGAATACGGCCAACAATAGCCCCTACAGCAGCAAGTTCAGCAGAACACAAATAAACGTCAGCACCATCACCTAAACGGTTAGGGAAGTTACGAGTCGATGTTGATAATACGGTTGAGTTAGCTAGTACTCGTGCTTGGTTACCCATACATAATGAACAACCAGGCATTTCTGTACGTACGCCTACACGACCATAGATGTTGTAATAACCTTCATCCATCAATACCGCTTTGTCCATCTTCGTTGGAGGAGAAATCCACAAACGTGTAGGCAAAGTTTTATTGTATTGTTCAAGTAGTTTACCCGCGGCACGGAAGTGACCAATGTTGGTCATACAAGAACCGATGAAGACTTCATCAATTTTCTCACCAGCTACGTCAGATAATGTTTTAGCATCATCAGGATCGTTCGGGCAACATAGAATTGGCTCATTGATATCATCAAGATCAATTTCAATGGTTTCAACGTATTCAGCGTCTTTGTCAGCTTCCATAAGCTCTGGATTCGCTAACCACTCTTCCATCTTACGCGCACGACGTTCAAGGGTACGAGGATCGCCGTAACCTTCGTTGATCATCCAACGTAACATAGTGATGTTAGACGTTAGGTACTCAGCAATAGACTCTTCTGACAACTTGATTGTACAACCTGCCGCAGAACGTTCTGCAGAAGCATCTGACAATTCAAAGGCTTGCTCAACTGTTAGTCCATCAAGACCTTCAATTTCAAGAATACGACCAGAGAAAGCGTTTACTTTACCTTTCTTAGCCACGGTCAATAGACCCTGTTTGATACCGTACAAAGGAATCGCATGAACTAGGTCACGAAGAGTGATACCTGGTTTCATTTTACCTTTAAAACGAACCAATACAGACTCTGGCATATCTAGAGGCATAACCCCTGTTGCCGCTGCGAAAGCAACCAAACCAGAACCGGCTGGGAATGAAATACCCATTGGGAAACGAGTATGTGAATCACCACCAGTACCTACGGTATCAGGCAATAACATACGGTTTAACCAAGAGTGAATGATACCATCACCAGGACGAAGTGATACACCACCACGGTTCATAATGAAGTCAGGCAAGGTGTGCTGAGTATCGATATCAACTGGCTTAGGATAAGCCGCAGTGTGACAGAAAGACTGCATGGTTAAATCTGCAGAGAAACCTAAACAAGCCAAATCTTTAAGTTCATCACGGGTCATAGGACCTGTGGTATCTTGAGAACCAACAGTGGTCATCTTAGGTTCACAATATGTGCCTGGGCGAATCCCCTCAACACCACATGCTTTACCTACCATTTTCTGTGCAAGGGTATAACCTTTACCAGTATCAGTTGGTTGAACAGGCTTACGGAATAAGTCTGAAGCACCAAGACCTAGAGATTCACGAGCTTTATCCGTTAAACCACGACCGATGATAAGGTTAATACGGCCACCAGCACGCACTTCATCTAACAATACGTCAGACTTGTATTCGTACTTAGCAAGCTCTTCACCAGTTTCTGAGTTAGTGATACGACCTTCTAGTGGATAGATGTCGATAACGTCGCCCATGTTCATTTTGTCAACGTCAGCTTCAAATACTAGTGCACCGGCATCTTCCATAGTGTTGAAGAAGATTGGCGCAACTTTACCGCCAATACACACACCACCACCACGTTTATTTGGAACACCTGGTAAGTCTTCACCGAAGAACCAAAGTACTGAGTTAGTAGCAGACTTACGAGAAGAACCTGTACCTACAACATCACCAACGAAAGCAACAGGGTGACCTTTAGCTTTCACTTCTTCAATTTGTTTAAGTGGACCTATTTCACCATGTACTTCAGGCGTTAGACCATCACGAGTCATTTTATAAGCAGCGCGAGCGTGCAAAGGAATATCAGGACGTGACCATGCATCAGGTGCAGGTGACAAGTCATCGGTGTTAGTTTCACCGGTAACTTTAAATACTGAATAAGTGATTTTTTCAGGTAGGTCAGGACGCGATGTGAACCATTCGGCATCAGCCCAAGATTGCAAAACGTCTTTAGCGTACTTGTTACCCGCTTTTGCTTTTTCTTCAACATCATGGAAAGCATCAAACATCAGCAAAGTATGCTTCAATTCTTCAGCGGCCAATTCAGCTAAATCTTCATTATCTAAAGCTGCAACCAAAGTTACGATGTTATAACCACCGTGCATATTACCAAGCAATTGGATAGCAGCATCTTTTGAGATTAGTGGAGAAGTAGCTTCATCATTTACGATAGCAGCTAGAAAGCCAGCTTTTACATAAGCGGCTTCATCAACACCAGGAGGAACTCGTTCAGATAATAACTCTAACAAGAACTCTTCTTCGCCAGCAGGAGGATTTTTCAACAACTCGACTAAACCAGCGACTTGTTCTGCATTTAATGGTTTAGCGGGGATACCCTCAGCGGCACGCTCTTCTACGTGTTTACGATAAGCTTCTAACACTTTTTGGTCCTTTTAAATTATGAATACAGAGAAATGTTGGCGATAGTATAAATGCAAACGTTGAAAATTTGAATTATTCACAACGATTATTTATTTATAGCCAGCATACATGGAATCAATATACCTTAATCAGATTTAATTATGTTTAAACCTAATTAATTACCTTATTAACGATTGGCAGTTACTCTTAATATCTTACCTTGCGCATCATCAACCAGTAAATACAAGGAGCCATCGGGATGCACCTTCACATCGCGAAACCGATAACCTAAGTCAGCGAATAAAGACTGCTGACCGACAACTTTATTTTGTTGCATTTGCAACCAAATAAGCTCTTTCGATTTCAAACTGGTCACTAATAAGTCGCCACGCATTTGTGGAAACATGATGCCATCATAAACGGTGATGCTTGATGGTGCGATGGAGGGCGTCCAATCAACTAATGGTTGTTGCATCCCTGAGTATTTTTTAAAAGGCGTAATTAATGCGCCAGAATAGTCTTTACCGTTAGTAATCACCGGCCAACCATAGTTATCACCTTTTCGAATGATATTTATTTCATCTCCACCGGCGGGACCATGTTCATTTGAAAAAACCATATTGCGGATTGGATCATAAACCAGCCCCTGCGGGTTACGATGACCTATAGAAAATACAGAGTGAGCAAGATTTTTTTCTGTTTCACCAATATAGGGGTTGTCTCGGGGTATCTCCCCGTTATCCAAAACCCGTAGAATTTTGCCCATCTGATTATTCACACGTTGCGCGTTTTCGCGAAAGTCAAAACCATCCCCCGAGGTGATTAACAACGAATTATCCTTTAAGAATGCCAGCCTACCACCGTAATGCACTGGGGTATTTCGAAAGGGTTTAACGGTAAGAATAACTTGGCCATCAACTAACTGGTTATTCTTTAATTTTGCGCGCATGACTTTAAGCGTGTTGCGTTCATCAGTGCCTGCCGAATAGGAAAGGTACAGCCAGCCATTTTGTTGATAATTGGGATGCAGCACCACATCTAACAAACCGCCTTGGCTTTTCACATAAATATCCTTTGGCAGTCCGTCTATAGGCTGGCCTAAGGTAAAGTTAACCACTTGGCGTAAACTACCTGAACGTTCAGTTACGAGAAATCGACTGTTTGAAATAAAGGCAACAGACCAAGGGAAATTGAGCTCGTTCACAACCTCTTCAATTTTAAAAGATTCTGAACTAACAACATTCTTAGCATTTGCTACATAACTGAAAGATAAGAAATAAATTAGCACAGCTGTGAAAAATCGAATGCGCACAAATAATTCCTTAGATTAAAAAGTAGAGTGTTAGATAGGGTGTTCTGCCATAAATCAGTTATAAATATACTCATAAACAGAAAAAATGCGAGCTTAGTGGAAGTTAACTACCTTTTTATTGTTGTTATAAAGGTTGTTACTTTTCCTGCCAAAATGCCACACTAGATAGTATTGATGAAGACAAGGTTATCCTATGAAAAAAACTATAAAACTTGTTTTGGACTTTATCGCGGCGACCCTTGGCTGTTTTATATTAGCAAGTCTCATACACACGCAATTTGTACTCCATGAGCTCATCAAGTTGGATGTGGCGATAAACTGGCAAACAAGATTATCGGCTACAGGAAAAGATATTCTTGGTCTTCTACCTACTTATGGGGTGATAATTTTAGTTGGATTGTTGCTGGCGTTTTTAAGCGTGTTTTGGTTAAACAAATTATTCGTCAAACCTCCCCCCTGGCTATACCCACTTAGCGGCGCAGTGGCTATGTTTGCTATTCTAAGCGCTATGCAACCTATTATGGACATCACTTTGATCGCTGGAGCCAGAACCCAGTTGGGAATTCTTAGCCAATGTTTGGCCGGACTATTTGGTGGCTGGGTATTCATGTATCAGCGCCGAGCAAAGTTAAAGCAGTAATAAATGGTCAAAACAATGTGTTCTGACCACTTTCTGGAACCTAGCGCATATTAGGTATAGCGTTTTTCGCGCCTAGCAAAATTTCACTTCTCGATTAATGGGTCATATCAGAGTGCGCATTACGATTCATATGCAACTCCGTATCCAACAAATGACCATCCATTCCCCATGCTCGCATCTTTTCTACTGCCCACTCTGCGGTTTGCTCAGTGTGACATTCGTTACAAGCATTGGGAGAGTTTTCTAAGCCCATTTTGGCTGATAACAGAGGATTGGGAATGGTACCCACGTTGTGGCTTCTTACATAATAATCGATACCAGATACCTGATTCAGCAGGTTTTTAGGCATGTGGCAGTCATAACAAAAAGAACCTTTGGTGTCTGGCGCATGCCTAGTATGTTTAGCCAAATTCTGCTGTATGGGTTGATGGCAGTCTAGGCAAAACTGATTACTAACTTCAGAGGCTTCTAAAATACCGAACTTCGCAGGCTGTTTGTTATTATGGGGATCATGACAATCGTAGCAGCGCATATCAGTTTGTTCATAATGTGCCGAGTCGGCAAAGGAACGAAACAAAGTACCTAACCCTTTAGGACGACCATCGGGCCAAACTTGTAAAGTAGGGAAAGTGCGACCAGGTACCGTTTCTGCTTCGGTAAAATATTCGGATAAGTCATTTAAATTACCAGCGTGATCATAACCTGGAGTATAAGTGCGATAAGCATCCATTCGTTTTCGTAAAATATCTGAACCATGACAACGGGCACAAACACTTAACGCTACTCCTTGAGAGTGATCAGCGGCATTCATGATGTAAGGAACAGGCTCTTCAAACAGTTTTAAATTGACCAAGGACATCATGCGGTTAATTGGTTTATCTTGCATATAATCGAGATGTTTACTGCCGGGTCCATGGCAGACTTCACAACCCACTCCATCTTCAGTCCACTTTACATTGGCCACAGTATGGGCACGATCTTTACTTATTTGTTGTAAATTAGTGGTATGGCAACGGGCGCAATATAAATTCCAAGCGGAATTTAATGGCTTCATCTGTTCCCATAAATCGTGGACAGTTTCCGGGCTTTGTTCTTGCTCGTTCCAATAGGCAAAAAACTCACCTCTAGCCACAGACCATTGCACAGGTAAGCGCCTCAACACACCACCATCTTCTTGGGTAAGATAAGTTTGGCGATATTGATAACCTATTACTTTATCGATTTTAAAGGATTTGTACTCATCTGAATCAATATCTTTGAGAGCTAAAAAGAAATCCTCACCTTGTCGAAAGGATTTAACCGCAGGACTGGTTTTATCAGGATCTGTATTTAAGAAAAAAGTACCGTTATTGAAATTACCTACAACCGTGCTGTCACTAGGGGCATGGGTAATATTGTGATGGGGCGATTTCAACCAAGCATCGTAATTAATAATATGGCAATCACCACAGACTTCGCTTCCCACAAATTCTGCGTGAAAAACTTTGTCATAGTTATCTTGACTAAACCAAACCAAAGCCACCGCCGCAACGATTAAGCCAATAAAAATATAAACAAATGATTTAAGTCCCATAATTCCTAACTACTTTTAACAAGACATAATAAACCAGTAATGCCTTTATCTTTATTTGATTAAGCGTTCCAACGTTTAAAAATGAGTGAAGTATTAATGCCACCAAAGGCAAAATTATTACTCATTATATAATCGGTTTCCAACTCTCTACCTTGCTGCTTAATGTAGTCTAACTCACCGCAACTATCATCTACACTTTCAAGGTTTGCAGTGGGATGGAACCAGTTATTACGCATCATTTCAATGGCAACCCAAGCCTCTAAAGCACCGCAGGCACCTAAGGTATGTCCGGTATAACTTTTTAGAGAGCTAATAGGAGTATGTTTGCCAAATACAGCTGAGGTGGCTTGGGTTTCAGCAATATCTCCGCGATCAGTGGCAGTGCCATGGGCACTTATGTAACCTATTTGTTGTGGAGCAAGACCTGCGTCTTCAAGGGACAAGCGAATAACTTGCTCCATGGTTTTGGCTGAAGGCTGAGTAATGTGCTGACCATCTGAATTGGTACCAAAGCCCACTAACTCAGCATAGATATTTGCGCCACGCTGGATGGCATGCTCATATTCTTCTAACACCAAAGTACAAGCGCCTTCACCAATGACCAAACCATCGCGATCTTTATCAAAAGGTCTTGGCGTTTGCCCTGGGCTGTCATTCTTTGTGCTCGTAGCATACAGGGTATCAAATACCGCGGCTTCTGTTGCACAAAGGTGTTCACAACCACCAGCAAGCATCACTTTCTGTTGACCAAACTTAATCGCTTCGTAACCTTGCCCTATGCCCATGCTTGCTGAGGTGCACGCACTGGATGTGGTATAAACTCGGCCTTTTAAACCAAAATAAATGCCAATATTAACTGGTGAGGTGTGCGACATCATTTTGATGTAAGTGTTAGCATTTAAACCGTCACAATTATTGTGCAGTAGCATATTGCCAAAGTCAGCAATAGCCCCGGTATCTCCAGCAGATGATCCGTAGGAAACCCCCGCTTGGCCACTGGTTAATACATCAGCATTGAGCAAATCTGCATCGATTAATGCATTTTCAGAACTCACTACAGCAAGTTGTGCTACCCGCCCCATACTACGCAAATCTTTTCTAGAATAGTGGGCAGGCACGGTAAAATCGACCTTGGCACCAAGCCGGGTATTCAAACCTTCATAGATATCCCATTCAGGCATTTGAACAATGCCGGTTTCACCGGACTTTAAACGGCCAAAGATAGCTTCCCAGTTATTTCCAATTGGAGAGAAACCTGCAATTCCTGTTACAACAACTCGATTCATTAATACATTCCACCATTGACAGAGATAACCTGTCGAGTGACATACCCTGCATCTTCAGACATTAAAAATCCGACTGCAGCTGCCACTTCTTCCACTTTTCCCATGCGTTGCATAGGGATCATTTTCATTGCTTCTTCCATATGCAGATCTTCGGTCATTTCAGTATCAATGACCCCAGGAGCAACACAATTCACGGTTATTTTTCGTTTAGCCAATTCTACCGCTAAGGCTTTAGTAGCACCAATAATTCCGGCTTTTGACGCACTATAATTAACCTGACCACGATTTCCCATCTCGCCAGAAACAGACGACAAGGTCACAATTCTGCCTGGTTTCCGGCGTCGAATCATGGGCATAATAATGGGGTATAAAACGTTGTAAAAGCCATCCAAATTAGTATGAACAACTAAGTCCCACTCCTCGCCAGGAATGGCTGGGAATGCATTATCTCTGGCGATGGAGGCATTACAAACTACACCATAATACGCGCCATGTTGCTCTACATCTTGCTCTAAGATTTGTTGGGCTTGTTGCCGGTTTGCGATATCAAAACTGAGAATTCTGGCGTTACGTCCCATGTCTGTTATTTGTTCGACAACCTCTTGAGCAAGGGTAATGTTATCGCGACAATGAACAACAATATCAAAACCTTGTTTTGCAAGCCGCAACGCTATCGCTTTACCAATGCCTCGACTTGATCCTGTTATTAGTACCGTATCCGCCATCGTTATTCTCCTTTTAAAAATGCTGCGGCATCTTCAGGTTGGAACACATTCAGCTTTGCTGATGCCTCAATCCCATTGCCGCGCAATACTGCATTAAATACGTTTAAACCGTTGTCTGCTTCCATTTCTAATTGCACTTCAATGGTCAACACACTACCAACAGGAAAATAGTCAACACTAGATTGGTATTTTCGGCACCCTAATAAAAACCCTAATTTAGGCTTTAATCCAGATTGCCGTTCTTTGCTTCCTGCGTAAGCTGCTACACCTTGAGCCAAATATTCGATACCTACCACGGCGGAAACGCCTTGTTTTTCGACAAACATCGATTCAGGTTTAATTTGTAATCTTGCTTTTAACCAGCCATCACCAAAATCTAAAACGTCATCCAAGAGACTCATTTTACCTGAATGAGGAACAAACTCAGAAATATTATAAGCTTCCATATTAAGCCCGCCCTAATAACAAGGATATATTGTTGCCACCGAAAGCAAATGAATTACTCAACACATAATCTATTGATTTCGGTTGATGAGAACCCGCATCTGCAAAGTGTAACTGAGGTAATTCTGGATCGGCTTGCTTGTCCCATAAATGGGGAGGTATGAATGCTTGTGTACTGTTATCTTCCAACATCAACCAACAGATACCAGCTTCAACCGCGCCTGCTGCCCCTAGTGTATGTCCGGTAAAAGGTTTAGTAGAGCTGCACAATACATTATCAGCAAAAATGGAATTGACCGCTGTCGACTCCATTTGGTCATTGAGTTCGGTGGCCGTGCCATGGAGGTTAATATAATCGATCTGACTCGGCGCTAATTGGGCATCACTAAGGGCACCTTGCATACATTTAATCGCGCCTTTGCCTGCAGGATCGGGTGCCGAAATGTGATGGGCATCACTGCTTTCCCCAGAACCAAGTAGTTCAACCCCACTTTTTTGCTTGCTAACTAAAAACAATCCAGCCCCTTCACCGATGTTGATGCCTTTGCGGTTAACACTGAACGGATTACAAATATCTTCACTTACGGCTTGTAAAGAACTAAAGCCTTGCACAGTGAGCTGACACATAGTGTCAACGCCACCTGCAACAACGGCATCGCATAATCCAGCAGATAACAAGCGGCGGGCAGTGGCCAACGCTTTTGCCCCAGATGAGCAAGCCGTTGAAATTCCGTATGCCGGCCCTTTAACCCCTAAAACTTCGGCGATAAATTGAGCGGGAGCTCCCATTTCCTGCAAACCATAGTCATAGGATTCAGGCACAGTTTCAGTCGTCACCCATTGTTCAATTGCTTGTTCACTTTCTGCAATACCTGAAGTACTAGTACCAATAATAACGGCAACTCGATGTTCCCCGAATTGACTAATAGCTTGGTCAACCTGCGTTCGAATTTGCTGCAGTGCAGCAAAGGCACATTGATTGTTGCGACTTTGCCACTTTTTATGTTCTAAGGGGATCTTAGGTAACTCCCCTGCGATCAACCCTAGGGGAAGCGCCGGACCTGCATGATAATTGTCCGACTTAGTTAATTTGACATTACCTGACTGAATATTATGTTTGATTTGGTCGCCATTATTTCCTGCGGCACACAATATTCCTAATGCGTTTAGGTAACATTTTTTCTTTATCACAACCTTTTGTACTCCAAGGTTTCAATTTTCACTTTGTATTGATGAGCATAATTTTCTAGCATCAATTGTTGATCTGCCAAATAATCAACACGTAACTTAATGCTGCCATTAAGTGACAATAAACGATATTTAGGTTTGATTTCCAGCAACCAACCTTCGTCTTGTTGATAATATTGACGTATTGCCGACTCCGGCCAAAGGGCAAATTGTAACATGCTCAGAATATCTTGAGCAGGCAGTTCATTTCCCCCAAAACTTTGATGATTTAAATTTTGGCCATCGTAATCCAGAGCATAGACAGACTGCCCCGTAGGCAGCAGCCCTCGCAACTTTATCTCTGATTTATCAATTTTTAACACCACCAACAATTTGCTAAAGTTAGTCTCAGATTCCAACTCCAAACGTTGTTTATATATTGCTGACTCTGGCCCATTCACTGGTGGTAATAACAGCAGAGGAAATGCCCGGTTAGCACCGCTATTAAGTAAGCTACACGCCCCTAAACAAAGACATAAGCAAATAACAATAGTTAGTCGTTTTGACATATTTGTGCCAAGGTGGTTAATCGACTCGGATTATGTACGTATGGATTTTTCTTATCCCAAGCGTAACCGGCCAAAATAGAACTTATCATTCGCGTAATATTGTCGCTTTTCTGGTTTGAGAACACCACATTTTGAAAACGCTCATCATACCAACCCTCAACAAACTCCTTGAAGGTAGTGACGCCCACTTTTAATTTTTGTGCGTATTCTTCTTCCCAGTTCGGCGCTAAACCACGCAGTTGTCTGTCAACCACTTCTGCCGCTAGGCTTGCTGAGGTCAATGCAATTGTAACTCCCGATGAAAAGATAGGATCTAAAAATTCCCCAGCATTGCCCAACAACGCGTAATTGTCACCATACAAACTAGTGACGTCGCATGAGTAGCTTCCCAAAGTCCGAAATTCAGTGTCAAACTCTGCGTCTTTTAGAAATTCTGCTAACTTACCCGCTTCTGAAATTAACTGCTGTAAACACTCACCAGGAGTACCAGGCATCGTGTCTAAAAGTGCCGGAGGAATAACCACTCCTAGAGACGCTCTGCCATTACTAAAGGGGATTAACCAAAACCACACTTCGCTGTGTTGCGGGTGCACGGTGATAAGAATTTTATTACGGTCAAACTCGGGCGCATTAATATTGTCTTTTATATGAGTGAAAATAGACTTTCGAGTACCTAATGTTGAGGGTTTTTCCAAATTTAATAACTTCGGCAAAACTCGACCAAAGCCACTGGCATCCAAAACAAAGCGCCCTTGCACTTGATACTCTTCGCCACTATCAGTTTCAACACTAAGAACACGGAGGTGATCTTTGGTGGTACATGCTTTGAGCGTATGCCCGTAACGGAAAGTTACACCTTGTTTGGCAGACTCATCAGCGAGGATTTTGTCAAAGGACTCACGTTGCACTTGAAAAGTGGTGCCCCAACCGTCTGAGAATTTTTCACGGAAATCAAAGTATTCATATTGGTTTCCACGACAAAAGGCAGCACCATTTTTATGTTGGAAATTAGCATTTTCCACAGCTTCCAACATGCCGGCTTGCTCTAAATAAGTCATACATTGGGGCAACAAACTTTCACCAATGGAAAAGCGCGGAAAGTGCTGTTTCTCTAATACTAAAACTCGATACCCTTTTTTATTAAGTAGCGCAGATGAAACTGCTCCTGCAGGTCCTGCGCCTATCACTACAATATCGAATGTATCCATCTTATTTTGCACTGCCGAGTATCTCCATTATTTTAAATCCTATTAATGTTGAGGGATTTTTTATTCTATTTAAGTTCACGTTTTCTGCTTATGCACGCGCATGGCGGGCGTAATTAACCACACTAAAGTTAAACCTATTAGCACGGTCAAACCAAAATGATGTAACACTGGGGTGTTGCTCCAGGCCAATAATCCAAAGGCGAGTAAGCTAGTAAAACTAGACAGCGAAACGGCTAACCAAGTATGTTTACTTTCACCAGACTCCGCCATAAAAATTCCCATATCTAAACCAATACCTAGCACTAAAATTAGCGCCAACAAATGAAACATATTCATTCCACCTTCAATTAAGGTGATACTTGCTAAAGCCATAATTGACGCCAGAAATGGGGGTAAAATCACGCGCCACACTTGCATTTTGTAACGCCACACTAAAATCATCAACACCACCATATAAGCCAATAAAACCAGTTCGGTTACCTGTACTCTGTACTGTTTCATCACATCTGAGATATTGCTTACTTGATCTATTAATATAAGTTCTGCGTCCGCCGCTATCAGTTGTTCTATGCTTAATTTTGCTTGTTGATTAAGATACCCTGAAAAGCGAATAATAGTGGCACTGTTATTAGGCTCATCCCTTACTAATAAATCTTGCCATGGCTCACTACTTTCCAATGTTAACCAGTTTTCAACGCTTAGGAAGCTGTCTTTAGCCTGTTCAAAAGCAAGGTTAGCTGCTATTAATCGAGCATCATCAAATTTCAGTTTTTTAAACAGTTCGGGTAACTTCTCCTTATAAAGTTCTGCTACCAAGGCATAGTTTTGTTGTTGCGTTGCCTGTGGTGGAAGATGAGTTGATAGCCCCTGAAAAGGTGGAATCAGCTTATCTTGTTGCAAGCTTTTTAAATGTTTAAATAACTGCTGTTCTTTAAGTAGGCAAGCCTCAACGGACTGTCCTTTCACTAGAATAAACTGCGTACTGCTATTCGTGCCTAGCATAGCTTGAATCGACTGTTCTTGTTTTAATAACGATGCCGGTGAGGTCTGCAAAAGTCGAATATCATCTTGTGGGGCTCCCTTTATTACAACTCCAAGAGCGACAGCAGATATTCCCAATAACAAAACCAGACTTAAAGGATGGGTACTAAAACGAGGAATTTTATTGCGTAAGCTAAATAGTTTGTCTGCTAAAGGTAAACTAATTTTTGTATCTTTGGCGGTTAAAACAGGGAAAACTAAGACCACTGTTAGCCAAGAGGCAATTAATCCTACCACCGAAAAAACTGCCATCTGCTGCAATCCTGGAAAAGGAGCAAATGCTTGTACCGCATATGCAAGAACACTGGAAAATAGACCGAGCAGCAAACCTGGAAGGATTTTAGGCAGCACCTTTTGAGGATTGGAGTACTGTCTTTCACAGACAAAATGCAATGCGTAATCAATGGATACACCAACTAATCCAGCGCCAAAAGCAAGAGTAATTAAGTGCACCTGTTGAAACATCATCAATGTAACGGCAATTGCGCTGCAGCAGCCAATAGAAACGGGCAATAACATCAGTACAATGGGCTTGAGCCGACGAAAAACCATTAACAATATGAGAATAATGCCAATTAACGAGCCTATGCCAATACTTGAGATTTCAGCTCTCGCCTGATCTGCCCCAGCAGCAGCATGCAATATCATTCCAGAGCTTCTCAATAGGATATCATTTTCCGCTAGTGTCTTAGTTTTTGCTGATAAGAACCCCATCACAATGTCTTGCATCACTAATGAATAAGGTTCTTGGTTAAAAGTAACTAAGAGCAGATAAGTTGGGACATCAGTATTTTTAACTTTTAAGAATGAATGACTTATTTGAATATTAATGTCACTAGTTTGCTGCTGACTAAGCAGCCCATAAAAGCCAAAGGGATCGTCAATTAACTCTACTTTACTGGCGGTTAAAGGGCTAAAGAGGTTTCCTAGGGTACGGCGTTCAAACAACGAATAATTTCCAGTTAGCAAATCTTCGCGAGCAGCAGGATCAAGTAAAGCAAAACGATAAGGAAAAAGCCCCTGGCGTAATTCTTCCAGTTGATTACTTTCAACTTGCCAACGCACCTCAGACACCGGAGATAAAGCCTGTAACTCTTGAGCTAAGGTGACAACAGATTGGCGTAAGCTAGTTTCATCTTCGCCACTTAACAATAATAATAGACGTTTGGAAAACCTGGCTGAAGTTTGATCAATAGCCTGCTGAGCTAGGGGTTGTTGCTGTGATTTGGGTAACAACGACATAATACTTGAATCGAATGTCACTGGACGACTGAAAGCGAGTATCAGTAGGCCGATAACCGTGAGCCCCCATAAAACAGCGGCAACCTTCTGCCATTTGTGTCTCACTTTTGTTGACTCAATTGGCTAAAGTGAATTTCAGTATAGTCGCCATTACTTTCGTAAAACTTTAGATAGCGCAGATATGCATCACCTTTCAATTCCACATGACTAATTGCTTGTGCAAGGGCAGCATCTTTTGGCTCTAACAACACTGACCATGTTTGCGCCTCAACTTCACCACTTATCACAAAATAACTTTCTAATTGTTGCCACTGTGAGGTTAAGACTGAAAAAAACACTTCGCTTAACAATGTGACGACTGGGTTAGATTCTGCCTGTAAACTCATCACTTCCACTTCACCTTGACTGCTGACAATACTAGAAGGTGTCATGGTCACTAAGTTTTGAATAGGTGTGAGTGTATGCCAATGGACATTTTGCCCTTGCAGATAATCAAATTTACCTGTTGACTCAAGGCTCACATCAAAGTCATTCAGATATTTTTGTTGTACGAATTGACCTTGTAAAAACTCAGGAGAGCTTGAGATGGCGTTTAGCTCGTTGATGTCAAATTGCGCAAATACGAGACTAGGTAATAACGTTAAACAGAAAAAAAATAGGCGTATTAATGACACATTTTTCATTTTAAAAGCCCTAACTTTTCAAACAAAATAGGCGGTGATTCGAACATCATTTCTTTACTTTCAATTTCCACTGCAACTTGGACAGTGGACGCTTTAGTGAGACGCTTACCGGTTTCTTTATCAACAATCTGATAGTTAATTTTAAGGCGGTTTTCCCATTCCACTATTTTTGCTTTTACAATAATGGCTTGTTGAAAATTCAAGGGCGACGCATAACGAATATGTAGGTCGATGACAGGCCACGCATAGCCTGACTGCTCCATTTCAGGAAAGTTGTACCCCATTTTATCGAACAAAGCACAGCGCGCTATTTCAAGATACTTCACATAATGCCCATGCCAAGCGATGCGCATCACATCAATGTCATGAAAAGGAATGGTAATTTCAGCCTGGGCTTCTAACATTTGGGTTTCCTTGTTAAATCTCAAATGGCGGTTAAACCATTCTTTTAGCGTTGTTTATTGTTTCGGTGTTTTGTTATCTGATAGCCAGAAAGGAAAAAAGTTAAACCACTGCAACGGCGCTTTTATGCAGTAATACTGTAATCTATCTGCATAATTTTGAACCACTAAATCTAATTGCTGCTGACGTTCTTTGCGAGCAAATTTTAGTTGTTCAGAAAATTTTTCCACGTAGATATGGTACTTTTTTCGCTGTTTCAAACAAAACAACAGGTAAACAGGACATTTAAGTAAACTCGCTAAAATAAAAGCTCCCTGGGGTAAGTGGGCAGGTTTACCTAAAAACTCCACCTCAGAGATTCGTCCAGCGTGTTCTGGTGTGCGATCACCAGCTATGACGATCAACTCACCCCGCTCTACTCTCTCGGCTAACATCATGGCAGTGGCGGGTGAAAGGTCGTTTACTTGTAGTAACTCAGCGTGGGTATTGCTGTCTAATTGCTGCATTAGTGAATTCAGCTTTTCAGCATGTTCCGTATTCACAAGAATGGTTAACTTCACTTCATCGAGTTTTTGTCGCAACGCATTACAGACTTCAATATTGCCTAAATGGGACACCACAATTAACGCACCTTGACCTGAAGCTTTAATATTATCAACCACTGAAGGGGTTTCAAATACAATATCGTCAGGGGTAATCCGCCCCATCCAAACTAGTAGTTTATCAAGCAGCATATTTCCAAAGGAGGTGAAATGTTTGAAGCTACTCAGCTTGGTTACTTGCTCAGGGGCTATAAAGGGTTTCAAGTAGTTAAGGTATTGCTGAGATGATTGTCTGGCCGTTTTGTTGGTTAAATAATAGTAAGCCATAACCGGCAAGAGAATAAGACTAAACACGGTTCTACCAAATAAACGATAGATAAAAAGTAAGATTTTAATCCCTAATACGGTGCCGTTTTCTTGCACCTGTGTCCAATGCGTAATCTTCTTTTGCATTTAAAATTTCTGCCACAAAAGCTTTGGCAAACGCAGTAACATTCCAAAAAACAACCGTGTATGCATCCAACTTATCAGTACATTATCGTGCACTAAATTAAAGTGAGAAACACCGTCAATTGGATAGTTTACTTTGGTTTGTACGTTTATTATCTGTCCTTTTTGCCACAACCAGCGAACGATAACCTCAGTATCGAAATCCATTCGATTACCACAAGGATTTTTTTTCAGCATTTGATTAAACTGCTTCACTGGATACAATCTAAATCCGCACATGCTATCTTTGATAGTAAAAGACAAAGTGTTAATCCACACCCATACGTGGGTTAGATATCGGCCATAAAAGCGACCTTTCGAAATTGTCTCGTCATATTGAGGAAAACCTGCAATTAGGGCATTGGGGTGCATTGAACCGGACTCCATAAACGCGGGAATATCAGCTAAATTATGTTGTCCGTCTGCATCGACCTGTAAACCATGACTAAATCCCATTTCTGCTAATTGACGTAGGCCAGACTTAACAGCATGTCCTTTTCCACCATTTAGTGGTAAAGACAATAATGTCACTTGTTGGTTATATTGCTCAGCTAATTGACGAAGAACTGAAGCACATGCCTCATTACTGCCATCGTCAACCAATAACACAGGGTAGCCAAATGCCATCACTTCACGCAAGGTATCAACTATAGCCAACTCATGGTTGTATACAGGGATCAAAATAGCAGGTTTAATCGTAGAACTATGCAAAACAAATTCGCCCACTTGAATGTAGTCCTTTATCTGAGCGATAAGAAAAACTCACTTTTTGTTTTTGTGGATTGAACGTCAACACGATTTCTATCTGATCGTCAGGCTGAATAATATTTGAGAACTTAATCACTTCTAAATGACTAAAACGACCAGCAATAGCAAAATACTCGGCTGCGTATTTTTGCGCCCAATGCACTTGTACAACCCCGGGTAAAATAGGGGCTTGGTCAAAGTGACCGTCAAAATAAACGAGTCCTGTTGGAATAACACAAGCAATCTTTATCTCTGCTGTGTTTTTATCAACTGATTTAATAATTGGCCATTTTAACAAGGCGGGTTGCTCCATCAAAGCATGCAAGGACGCCATAGTGACCTTACCTTGCTGATTATAAGGCATTGTATCAACAAATCGCCAACGTCTGGGAATAACGATTGTTTCAAAGTTTGACAATAATAAGTTACGTAAGGTTTTAATTACCTTGGCTCGGCCCATTTGCATTAATTGTACTTCTCCCACTTTCGTTAGAGTTAATACAACGGCCACTTCCGTTCGCTTGCGCACTAGGGAAAAAGCTTTAGCTTCAAAAACCCAGTTATGTGCAATTAACACACTTTCAATTGCATTCAATGAAACTCGCTTTCCCTCGATTTTGACAATTTGATCAGATCGGCCTTTTAGTTCAAAACTGCCATCAGCATAAATATTTAATTTATCGTTTAGGTAAGGCGATGACTTATCAACAAAGGCGGAGCACACTTTAACTTGCTCCTGCTCATCGATCTCAAAGATAACATGGGGTAAACGTTGCCAATGTGCTTCTCCATCATTATCAGACTGGCTGCGCCAAGCAATAACGCCAGTCTCCGAACTTCCGTAAATTTCTAATAAGGGTGCATCTAGCAACTTACTCATGCGCAAAGCATCGGCTTTTTTCAAAGGAGCTGCTGCTGAAAATATATTTAAACACTCAGCCTTCATTGAGGACCAAGCTAATAGCTCGTTGACTCTGGAGATATGCGATGGGCTGGCAACGAGCACAAACTGAGTTAATGGTTGGGCATAATTAAATATATCTTCAGTGTACTCACATAATTCTGTTAAAAACGGTTGGCCGGAGCTAAAGGGGCGCAATAAACGAAAAGTTAACCCGTATAAATGTTGGTGACTGACTGTAGAGAGTATCTGCGCACCAGGTTTAGCTGGAAATTGCTGTTCCAAGCTTTGCAATTCACTTTCTAATTGGCCAATGGTTTTAATAATCGCTTTGGGCTCACCACTTGACCCTGAGGTATATAACTCGACTGCAACTTGCTGATTATCAATCCTGGGAAAATCAAAATTAGCGAAACCTTGCAGTTCGCTCGCCGATTCCTGTGTAATACCATTATCTATTTCTCCCACACCACCATCTGCATGATTTAACAAACGAGTGATTGTCGCTGGCCGGTTATCGCCTGGAACGCAAGCGACTTTTTTGAGGTACCACAAAGCATAGAGAATAGATAAAAATTCGTAAGGATCGCTATGATACACAACCCAGCGTTGCCCAGAATATTGAGACAATGTGTGCTGCCAACGATAAACATTAGCCATGAACTCTTCGACGCTTAAATGCTTTCCAGAACGAATAGCAACACTGTGTTTAGGACGGGATTGTGTCCAATTTGATAAAGAAAAATATTCTGACATTTTAGGCCTTGATTACTTGTTGCCTAATAAGCCACTCAGAAATCCCTAAAATTCCCATTAAAATGTAGGCGACTAATCCGTTGTATAACATCCAAACTTCATCCGATGAAAATAGTGCGGTAAAACATGCAATAGAACCATTTATCACAAAAAACACACTCCAAACCATAGTGACTTTACGTGTGTAAATAATCGCTTTGTTAGGTAAGTCTGGCTCTTTTATACGGGCGAACTTTTCAACAATGCTGGTTGAGGTAAACAGACTGCCTGCAAACAGCACAAAAAAACTCAAATTCATCATAACGGGATAAAACTTTAAGCCAAGTTGTTGGCCGGCAAGCATAATAATCGTTCCCATTACCATTAACGTAATTAAAATTACATTACGTTCAGAGGATTGTTCAGATGCGCACCATCGCAGCGCTAACATTGAAAACAAAAAAGGAATTAACCATTTTGCTTCAACGCTCTGCAACCCGAAATAAACAATAAATGGATAACTGACACTTAAGATAATAACCACTAAGGTTAATAGTTTTTTCATCAGTTATTCGGCCGTTAATTTATCTACCTGCTCAACGATATCGTTTACGGTTCTGACGGACTTAAAGTCTTCTGGCTTTATTTTAATACCTGTCATTTTACGCAGTTCTACTACTAAATCGACAGCATCAATGCTGTCAATATCAAGGTCTTCATACAAATTTGATTCTGGCGTGACCTTGGCGGGCTCCAACTCAAATAGTTCTTCAAAAAGCGAAACAACCTTTTGAAAAGTATCTTCCTGTTTTTTCATAATATCGACTTACTTTATATTGTTCTGTGATTTTTTACTAAGTCAGCCAAGGCATTCACATTGGCAAAGTGAGCTCGGGTTTCTTCCGAGTTGGAATCTAATTTAATTCCATAACGTTTTTGTAACGCCAATCCTATTTCTAATGCATCAATAGAATCCAATCCAAGACCATCAACAAACAATGGATCTTGATTATCAATTTCTTCTGCTTCTACATCTTCAAGATCAAGACATTCTATAATCATTTCTTTTAATTCAGTTTGCAACGCTGTCATTAACTCCAACCTCAGCATTAAAATATTTAGTTAAATAATCAGTCAACAACCTCGCATTTTTGGTGCTATTTGATAACTGAAAGTCGCTCACTTTAATTATTGGATTAGCCGATATATTAAAATGCATGGGACTTGACGGGATATGATACCACTTATCTTGCTTTGTGAGTGATATTGGCTCACAACTAATAATTACCGGTGTTATATCAACATTGGTTCTAATGGCAATATTAGCTGCTCCGCGCTTAAGTTGATGGGACTTCCCAGGGATACTTCTCGTCCCTTCCGGAAATACAATCATAATTTGTTGCTTGTTAAACACGTCTTTGGCATCAATGAGAACATCATTTGCAGCGCCATTATTAATGGTATAACCGGCGGCGCGAATGGCTCCGCGCATGAATGGATTACGCAATAACGCACCTTTTACAACGCAGTTAGCATTTGGTATCAGAGCTATCAAAAATACAACATCCAATAAGGTTGGATGATTAGCAAGTACTAACTTAGCTTCTCGAAGTTCCTTTGCGCCATGAATTTCATAGGTTAGTACCCCTAAAAACCTCATTAACTTTATAAAGGACGCGAAAGCCAAGTGAATAAATTTCTGCCCTCTCGCTTCCCTTTGCAATTGAGTGCCAGGTAACACGAATAAAATAGGCACAACAATAACCGGAATAATGATCCCACCGACCCCAAACACAAAAAAACTAAAAGCGGTGGCAAGCCAGCGCCATGCAAACTTCAATTTAGCTAACATGATGATGGGTCTTTTGCAGTGTCCATGTAGAGCCATTCACTCGACACATATAATCTTCAGACTTATCTAACAAAAATGCCATAAAGCGTTGCAATTCACTTTTTGGATCTGCGTTCAACTCTTGGTTAGAATGACTTTCGTTTTGGTGGGTAAATGATAATGAATTGTGGTTGCTTTGGCTTAATACCATGGCAATAGCGTAAGGGAATTCCGAGCTTTCACTGTATGTTTGATACAGTGCAGGCAGCGGCATATCATAAACAATACAGAGTACTTTTTCGGATATTTGTAATTGACCAATCGCTTCGAATAACGCGCTGGCAATCAATCCTTCCATGGCAGCAATTGCAGTTATTTCACGGGTATTGTTACTAATTATCGAATACAAGCCACTGACCGCATTATGTACCGCTAAACTAAATCCAGTTGGAGACATATCTTCATGCTTTCCAATATTCTCTAACAATGAAAGTGTGAGTTTAGTGTCACCATGTTGCGACGCAAAGATACACGGAATATCTGACTCATCTAACGCCAACTGGTGAATGGCACCCATTGCACATTTACCCAGAGTATTGAAACGTCTTCGCAACATCATTGGCACATGCTTTAAGTTAACCGTCAAAGGTTGCTCTGCAATATCAGTATTTTCAGCTAGCCACTGTGACCAATCCTGTTTATTTTCAAGAGTAGGTGCTAGTGCAGTCCATGCTTCTAACGTAAAGCCCGTCAAATAAATCTCCGTGTGCTGTCATCGCAAGTAAATTAGTCATTTTTCGCCAGCATTTTACTTCACTGACTCATTATTGCAACGTGACAAAGAAAGTTTATTGAACTGAAACAGTTGACGGTGAATTCCTTTCTAATTAACCTTTCGCGGTAAGTAAGGGATTTCACTTTAACCGTGTAAATAAACACCCGAAAATAACCAAAATGGAGATTAGGACAATATGAAATTTTTTAAAGTAGTAATCGGTTTATCATTGATACTTATAGCGTCGAACACATTAGCTCGTGACACTAAACATATGTATTCGATTCAAGAAGCAATGGAGTCAGCTGACTTTAAACAGAGGTTAGATCCTAACATTGCACTTTATTTTGGCGAACAAGCCCACGGCGAAGTAACAAAAAGCTTAGGCAGTTTCCCTACCAATAAAAAAACCAATGCATTTAATAAAAGTGATGATGAAGCTTGCCAATGGGTATTGCTGTCAGCGCTATTAACATTGCAAGACCGCGCTAAAAAGGAAGGCGGGAATGCTGTTATCAACATTGCCAGTTATTATAAAAAAAATACAGTAGTAAGTGATACCGAATATGAATGTCATGCAGGCGCATTTGTTGCTGGCGTAGCCTTGATGGGTGAAGTGGTAGAACTTGCAAACTAGCTTCAAACAACACGTCAATTTTCAACTTTGGGAAACCAAAGTTGAAAATGACACA
>NZ_JBDWYG010000016.1:0-1200 GCF_039982535.1 Aliiglaciecola sp. | reverse complement strand
TCTGATCAACTTGAAGCGATATTTTCTCCATTAGGTTGGCCTAAACTTCTTTTCAAACTGATAGCTAGCTTCTTTGTTATAGTATTAAAATATACAACAGAAGGAGCTTCATTTTTATTTAACTTTTTAGGTAAAGGACCTGAGTATCAGGAAAGCGTAGGAGTTATTTTCGCTTTTCAGGTTTTACCTACCATTATCTTTTTCGCCTCTTTAACCGCTTTACTCTATCATTACGGCGTTCTTCAATTTATAGTAAGAGTACTTTCTAAAGGAATGCAAAAGTTACTGGGAACTTCAGGTGCGGAAACGCTTTCTGTAATTTCAAATATTTTTGTTGGGCAAACCGAGGCCCCTTTAGTAATTAAGCCTTTTATCAGTAAAATGACCAAATCTGAATTACTCACTGTTATGACCGGTGGTATGGCAACAATTGCCGGAGGGGTTATGGCAGCCTATGTGGCTATGCTTGGCACCTCGTTTGCTGCAGCTAATGGACTTGAAATTCAAGTTGCTCAACAGTTGTTTGCGGAACGATTATTAGGTGCCAGTTTAATGGCTGCCCCTGCTGCATTGGTAATTGCTAAAATTCTTTATCCTGAAACAGAAGAAGCAGCCACTGCCGGTGATGTATCAATTACAGTTGAAAAAACAGATGCTAACGGAATCGATGCCGCTGCTACCGGAGCTAGTGTAGGCTTAAAACTAGCTTTAAATGTAGGCGCTATGCTATTGGCGTTCATAGCATTACTAGCAATGTTTAATGGGTTTTTCGGTTGGATCTCTGACTTAACCGGTTTAACAGGTTTGCTGGGAGCTCAACTGAGTATCGAAATGGTTTTAGGCTGGATTCTCGCTCCCATCGCCTGGATAATTGGTGTTGAATGGGCTGACGCAACTACCATGGGAAGTTTAATAGGTACTAAAATTGTTTTGAATGAGTTTGTTGCATATCTCAAATTGGCAGATGAAGTATCAGCCGCAAATATTTCACCTAAAACTATTGCAATGGCAACTTTTGCGTTATGTGGTTTTGCTAATTTTTCTTCAATTGCTATTCAGATCGGAGGAATTGGTGGTATTGCTCCGGACAGAAAATCTGATTTAGCTAAATTCGGAATAAAAGCTGTTTTTGCAGGTACTATGGCAACGATGATGACAGCAACTATTGCAGGAATGCTTTTTTAAAAAATAAAGACTAAC